>JBMYPE010000118.1:0-5905 GCA_049600015.1 Kangiellaceae bacterium | reverse complement strand
TATTAGTCGATGATTCAAATACTGAACGACAAATACTAACCAGTTACCTTTCGCAGTTGGGTCACACAACAATTGTTGCCCAGAATGGATTAGAGGCAGTTAAGCTCTTTAAATCAAAGCAACCTGATCTGGTGTTAATGGATGTGATCATGCCTGAAATGGATGGACATCAAGCCGCTAAACAAATTAGAGAGGAAAACGATACTTGGGTACCCATTATATTTTTAAGCGGTAGAGTCAATCCCGAAGATATCGCAGAAGGAATTGCAGCCGGCGGAGATGATTACCTAACAAAACCAGTCAACTTTAAGATCTTAGAAGCGAAAATGGTGGCAATGCAGAGAATAGCTGAAATGAGAGGTGAACTAATCTCAGTTACTAAGGAGCTTGAAAGTGTCAATGAGGAGTTGCAAAAACAAGTCAATATAGATGGTTTAACCGGATTAGCAAATCGCCGTTATTTGGATAAATACCTAACCGTGGAAATATCAAGAGCCATTAGAAACCACCATCCTATTGCAATTATCATGTGTGATGTTGACCATTTCAAGCAGTTTAATGATCAGAACGGGCATATTTTAGGCGATGATTGCTTAAAAGCAATTGCATCAACCTTGAATAAAGTTTGCCAACGGAAATCAGACTTAGTGGCTCGCTACGGAGGTGAGGAGTTTGCAATCGTTCTTCCTAATACCAATTTAGACGACGCAAAATTAGTCGCTGAATCAATGCGAGAAAAAGTTGAATCGGTTGAAATTACAGATGACTCCAACAACAAGAAAAAAGTGACCATCAGTTTAGGTGTTTATTCAGACAACCCTATTCATACCGAGAGTATTGAAATTCTGCTTGCCAAAGCAGACTCAGCTCTATACAGCGCCAAAAAAAATGGACGCAATAAATCCGTTTCATTTAATGAGGCTTAAATTAGAATTATCTAATATACTCTGTTAAAATCATCTCGACTAAAAACTTTAAGAGAGTTGGAATGAGTAGTATTGAGATTAAGTCTTTTTTTGACGAAACAACATTTACTGTTACTTATATAATTATCGATAAAAAAAGTAATCAGTGTGCCATAGTCGATCCTGTTTTGGACTATAAACCTACTTCCGCTAATACAGATACTTCATCTGCAGATATTCTGATAGAGTATATTCATTCTAACCAGCTATATCTCGAATGGATCATCGAAACTCACGCCCATGCGGATCACTTATCCAGTGCTCCGTACCTAAAAAAAATACTAGGTGGCCGAACTGCAATTGGAGAACACATTACTCAAGTGCAGAGCATTTTTAAGGAAGTATTTAATCTAGAGAAAGAGTTTTTGGTCGATGGCAGTCAATTTGATCTTTTATTAAAAGATAACCAAATCATCGAGCTAGGCGATAACGAAATTAGAGTTATTCATACACCTGGACACACTCCAGCCTGTGTCACATTAGTCATTGAAGACAATGCCTTGGTTGGAGATACATTGTTTATGCCCGATTTTGGCTCTGCTCGATGCGACTTTCCTGGTGGTGATGCAAGGGCACTCTATCATTCTATTCAAAAAATATATCAGTTAGATGAGTCCACTAAAATATTTGTCGGTCATGATTACCAAAGTGAAACTAGAAAATATTTCGCTTGGGAATCAACAGTGGGCCAACAAAAAGAACACAATATTCATATTAATCAAAACGTTTCGGAAGATGAATTTGTCAAAATTAGAGAAGAGAGAGATTCTCACTTAAATGTTCCAAATTTAATACTGCCAGCGGTTCAGGTGAATATTAGAGCTGGAGACTTACCACCAAAAGAAAGTAACGGTGTTTCATATATCAAAATCCCACTAAATTCACTTTAACCCAAACTAGGTAGTGACATCACAATGAATTTAAGCTTATTTGCTATTTTAGGTGCCTGCGCTATCGGTCTGAGTCTTGGTTTGTTAGGTTCGGGCGGGTCAATATTAACCGTACCTGTATTAGTCTATTTGGTAGACCAACCAGAAAAAATAGCGATTGCAGGTTCATTAGTCATTGTGGGGTCTATCGCTTTATTAGGCGCACTCCCCTATTTCAAACAAAGATTTATCGATTGGAATGTGGTTTTAATCTTTGGCGTTCCCGGCATGCTCGGTACTTATTTAGGTGCATGGCTCGCTACTGTGTACCTATCCGGTATCCAACAATTAGCGATATTCGCGCTAGTCATGCTATTGGCAAGCTACTTTATGTTAAAACCCAAAAAGATTATCGAGACTAGTTCGGATCACCAAAGGCACTTATTTAAAATCAGTATGGATGGCTTAATTGTCGGAATAGTCACAGGAATTGTGGGAGTTGGCGGCGGCTTTTTAATTGTGCCTGCTCTAGTTTTACTGGGAGGGCTATCCATGCGGCGAGCAATTGCAGCTAGCTTAGTCATTATAGCCTTAAAGTCATTTACTGGTTTTGTTAAGTATTGGTCTGCAATTGCGGATGATCCGAGTATGCAATTAGATTGGAGTGTCATAGGAGCAATGATAATTTTGGGCGGAATTGGCAGTACAATAGGTAATAAAATAGCCAATAAAGTCCCGCAAGATAATCTCAAAAAAGTATTCGGTGTATTTTTAATCGTCATGGGTATTTATATTTTAGTTAGGTCTACTCCACAAATAATTTGGCCTTTTGTATTCACATCTTAATCATTTAGAATAGATTTTACACAACATCGGAGATCAAAAATGAACCTAATAAACATTGAAGACAACTTCAGTATTTCTGATCAAATAAAGCTAGAAGATATCAAACTTTTAGCGAAAAATGGCGTGACTACCATCATATGTAATCGTCCTGATGGCGAAGAGCCAAATCAACTAACTTGCGCTGAAATCATGAAAGAATCCGAAGCTCAAGGAATTAACTTTGTACATATTCCATCACCTGGAAGAGATATCCCCACAGATTCTTTAGATTTATTCATAAAAACTTACCAAAATAACAAAAATAAAATTCATGCCTATTGCAGAACTGGCACTCGATCTTCAATTTTTTGGGGATTAGCTAAGGCCGTGAACTTGCCGACTCAAGATGTACTTAATAAAGCAAAAAACGTAGGAATAGATTTAACTGCGGTCATAGAACAATTGCAATCCGTTAACGGAAAACAACGATAAATTAACAAAATCATCGAGTAAAATAGGTTAAGATATAAATCTCGAACATTAAGTAAACAAAACAGAAATTAAACGATAATTAACAGAACTTAACAAATAGTTAGATGACAATGATTATCGAAATTACCACATAAGAGAAATCATAGAAAATGCAAAATTTACAATCACTATTAAAGTATAAGCTTTTAATTATTACCACTCTTTTTACGCTCTTGCTCACCGCAAACACTGCCAAGGCGACAATTGTTAGATTTGAAACCTCTTTAGGTAATATTGATGTAAACCTTTATGATGAAACCACGCCACAATCTGTTGAAAATTTTCTGAATTATGTCACAGCGGGTTCATATGGAAATACATTGTTTCATCGCTCTGTTAGCGGCTTTATACTTCAGGGAGGCGGTTTTTTATATAACAACACTTGGCCTCCAATAGGTATACAATCCAACGTTGCAGTGAATAATGAACCTATCTATTCAAATGTACGGGGAACGCTCGCGTATGCTAAATTAAGTGGTTTACCGAATAGTGCAACCAACCAATGGTTTTTCAATCTCGCAAATAATGCGGCCAATTTAGATAATCAAAATTCAGGATTTACCGTTTTTGGTGAAGTTATGGGAAATGGTATGGATGTGGTCGATGCAATCGCTGCGCTTAATACTTACAATTTAGGAAGCTCATTTTCAGAAATTCCTTTACAAAACTATACTTCTGGCGATCCAAACGATACTAATATTATTCTAATTACAAACATTTCTGTTATCGATTCTTCTATAAATACAGCTGCTGGTCTCAATCCAACCGCAACAACTCGAGCAACCGAATCTAGTTCAACTTCGTCTGGAGGAGGTTCATTGGGTATTTTGATACTTTTATTGACGCTGACTTCAAGACTAGTCGTGGGTAGAAATGAAATAGCAAAATCATTTATTTAGTCTTTTTTACTGTGTGTTTGTTTTAAAGAACTCCAACTAACACTCATAGGTGAAGCTAGCCATAGTTTGAATATTTGCCAAAATGTCAAAGGTTCAGCTTCATCATTTTTGCTCTCGACAACCGTCGTTTCATACACCTCTTGATCGACAGTTTGATTATTATCATCTTCATTATTGTCAGCGTCATATAGTTCGACTTGAAGCTCTATTTCAGACTCCAACACATGATGTTCAATTTTGGTTGGTAGTTCATCAATTTTTCCACCATTATCCAAATGATTTAAATTTTCTTCCATCTCCATTTTTATCTGACCAATACACTCCCTCATTTGCTCGCTAATTGAAGGGTCATCCATTATTTTCTTGGAATCCTTAATTATCTCCACAATATCCTTACGAACACGTTTGACACACCTTTTCTCTTTTTGTTTCAGAGTTCTAATATGATGATTTAATTCAGCCTGTGGAATTGGCAACCTAAAAGGAGCTATGGCTACGTTCCGCTCTTTTAAAATTAGCCTCAAACCAATCGATGTTTGTGTGTGCCTTTTGAAACTTGCAATTCGATCTATAAATTCATCAACCGAAAATTGGTTGCTGTTCAGCTCGTTTGACGCATGGTTAAGATCTTCAGGTTCAACTTCCACCAATTGAATAATTTGAGTTAAATTTGCCTCAGTCACTTTTTCAATTTTTTCTAACTTCTGAAGTATCTCGGTCACCGGCGCCATCCCTATTTTTTCTTTTAATAGGTTGATGTGAGACATCATTTCGAAAGGAAAATCTTGTTTGGCATCTGAGGCAGCAGAAAGCTCCAATAAACCTTTCTGTTGCTCGTGGATACTCGCAGTGATATTAATTAGGCTTTCTAGCGCATGTCTTTTATCCGCTAGATTTTTGAGATTTTCAGTGCTCTGCCGACTGGAATTCATGGTACAAGGGTATTATTAGCGTTTTATATAAGTGACCTTAATTTTAGACTAATTTAGCTCAATCTGCATAAAATGAAATGAACAAGAATGTGCTTTCTACGATTTAGAAAGGCAGGTAGGTCAAAATACCCATATGAGAAACGCACCTAAATTAACATTATGATCAGTTTTAACCAATGGGCTTTCAAGGTTTTTTGCTGTGCTCAGATCGACGTAATTAATAAAGCCACCATAAAACCACTGACCATCTCTTCTGCTCAAGCGGGTACCAACTGAGAAGTCTAACAACCCCGCTTTTGATTGATAAAACCCTCTTGTATTAGTGACATAGGCAGCCTCTACATCATAAAAATAAGATTGGTATTCTTTATCCGCATATTCTAACGAAAAATAGCTGCTCCACTTCCAGTTAGTGAAATTTTTTTGGAAAGTCACTCTTGGCGAAGTCACCCAACCGTAATGTGAAATAGAAGTTTTATCTAGTTCAAATGCCGCTCGAATTGGCCATTTAAAAGTTAAAGATTGAGTGCCATTTTTACTTTCATAAATTTTGTAATCGAACGCTGGACCAAACTCTATACCAAAATCAAGATCTGGCATGCCAATCCGAGCCCTATTATCTTTACTTTCGACAGGTAAAGATATTGCAAAACTCATGTTAATTTCAGCTTTCTCACTATTCCAAAAAACACCTCTTACACCCTGTCTATCTGCTTTTAAAAAATCACCTTGATATTTAACATAAGGAATGGGCAGAACAATTTTTCTTGAATCTTTAGCGCCTACATAATGAGCGACATTTAGTCCACCAACACCAAAACCGAATTCCCAATTTGTATTTTTTGAGCTAGATGACTTTAACTTTTGGCTTTTTTCATTAATTT
>JBMYPE010000117.1:0-5907 GCA_049600015.1 Kangiellaceae bacterium | reverse complement strand
TATAAGGTGATACAACAATGCACACAGAACTCAGAAAATTGGCAGCAACCTAAGCCCATTTTTTATCAAAAACAAATGACAAAGCATATGATACCTTCTATTAAGCGAGATTGGATTGATCAAGTATGTAATGTTTTCCTTTTAAGAGATCCAGCAAAAGTAATTGCTAGTTATCATATCAAAGAAGAAGATCCAGAAATGAGTGATATTGGTTTAGAGGAACAATTTGAATTATTCGACAGCATTTGCCAAAAGACTGGCAGTGCTCCAGCGGTCATTGATAGTTGGGATATATTAAATGCACCAGAAAAAATGTTAAAAGCTTTATGTAAAGCCATTGATATTGAATTTGAAGAAAGCATGCTCTCTTGGCAAGCAGGTCCCAAATCTTATGACGGTATTTGGGCACCTCATTGGTACAAATCAGTGTGGAATAGTACAGGCTTTGCAAAACCTTCCACTAAGAAAACGCAAGTCCCCGATCATTTAATGAACTTGCTTGATAGTGCAAAACCTTATTATGATAAATTGAAAGAGTATAAAATTAGTTAAATAGTTAATTAATACCTTACATAATCCTAGTTTAGGGTTATAATTTTAGAAACACCACGATCTCTTGGATCAGATGCTGGTTTGATTTGATCATCGTCTACCCAAATAATTTGCAGATCACCAAACTCCCAACTATGAGGTTCCACTCTGTAACCTCTTTGATTCAGCTCTTTAATGGTGGTTTCAGAAAGTGGTAACGATGGACTCTGCGTGATTAAATCTGGCGGTAATAATTGGTGATGAAAGCGCGTTGCGCCAGCGGCTTCTAACGGTGTCATATCAAAATCTAAAATATTCACTATCGCTTGAAATACTGAGGTAAATATAGTCGAACCGCCCGGTGTACCAATCACCATTTTAGGAATACCATCTTTGATCAATATGGTGGGAGACATAGACGAAAGCATTCTTTTTCCGGGTTGAATTTCATTAGCAGTATTTCCAACCACGCCGAAAATATTAGGCACACCGGGCTTCACACTAAAATCATCCATTTCATTGTTTAGTAAAAATCCCGCTCCTTCCACCACAACACCTGTACCGTATGCCCAGTTTATGGTGTAGGTATTGGAAACCGCGTTACCATTTCCATCAAGGATAGAGTAATGCGTTGTGTTAGGAGATTCTAATCCGGGTTTAACGCTTTTTAATTGAGAAATGTTTTTAACATCAACTTCTGCCGCTCGGCGTTTTATATAGTTGTCGCTAATTAAGTCCGTCATATCTATGTCAACAAAAGCGGGATCACCCAAGTACTCTGCACGATCTGCAAAAACACGTTTTTCCATTTCTGCAATTAGATGAACGTATTGAGAAGAATTGTGAGAAACGCCTACAAACTCTTCAGCTAAATAGTCTTTCATTTTTAATAATTGAATAACACCAAACCCTCCAGAACTAGGTGGAGGTGAGGATAATATTTCATATTCCCGCCACTTTGCTTGCAGAGGTTTTCGCCAAATAGCTTGGTAGTTTTTTAAATCTTCTAAGGTAATTATTCCGCCACTTCTTTCCATTTGAGCAACTAATAATTCGGCCGTTTTCCCTTCATAAAAATCTTTTGGACCTAATTTTGCTATTCGAGTGAGTGTTGCAGCTAAGTCAGGTTGTTTAAATACTTCACCTAATTTAACGCTGCCATAATGTTGCTTGAAATTAGTGGCAGGTCCAAACCAATCGAAATGATCTTTGATGTCATCCACTAGAATTTTATGGGGTACAAAGCCATCTTTAGCAAGTTTAATCGCTGGTGCAACCACTTCCTCCCATGAGAGTTTCCCATAGCGTTGATGAGCCGCCCAAAAACCAGCAACACTACCAGGCACACCTGCCGCCTTGGCGCCAATTAAGCTCGCCTTATCAATCACATTGCCTTTTTCATCAAGATACATATCTCTATGAGCGGCGAGTGGAGCGACTTCTCGATAGTCCAAAAACACAGGCTCACCATTCATATAGATCAACATAAAACCACCGCCACCTATATTACCCGCATCAATGTATGTGACCGCTAAGGCGAAACCGGTTGCAACAGCAGCATCTACGGCATTTCCACCTGCTTGAAGTATATCCTCAGCAACCTGAGCTGCATATTTGTCTGGAATTGCAACAGCCGCTTGTTTAACCGATGGGGGTTGGGTACTTGTTACTTGATCTTTTAATGCCGGTTCATCTTGTGAACAGCCGATTAAAAGTAAAGCGAATAGGAAGTAGGTAAAGAGTTTGAGTTTCATTATTTTTCCTCTTTTTTACATAGTAAGATTGCGCTGTACAGGTTGAATTCCAGTTTATTTGAATGATTTTATATTTTGCTGATGGAGCATATCATAAAAAGTTAGAAGTTCCATTTCAACGGATTTGCAATATCTAAGTTTTAGTTTTTATTTGTAGGGCAACCTTTTTGATAATTGCTCCATTGTGTCCTCGACTAGTGGAGCTTCTCGTTCTAAAAAATTGCCAATCGCCGCTTTGAAATCTGGATTATCAATCCAATGGTATGAATAAGTTTTTATTGGTTTAAAACCTCTTGGAATTTTATGCTCGCCTTGAGCACCAGCGTCAAATTTTTGAATTTTATTTTTAATACAATATTCAATTCCTTGATAATAACAAAGCTCAAAATGAAGAAATTCAATTTCCTGACTGCAGCCCCAGTAGCGTCCATAAAGAGTTTCTTTGTCTTTAAAGAAAAGGGATATAGCGATTGGCACACTTTCCACATAAGCGACAGTCATCATAATTTTATCAGCCATAGTTTTTCCAATTAACTGAAAAAATGTTTCATTCAAATAGCCATAATTACCACTGCGTTTTGCGTAGGTAGAACAATAGAGTAAATAAAACTGTCGCCATAAATATTCTTCAATTTGACCGCCTTCGATAGTTTTAATTGATATGCTAGAATCGATAAAACTCTTTCGTTCTCTTTTAATGTTTTTTCTCTGTTTAACTTTGCATTGATTTAAAAAATCATCAAAGTTTTTGTAATCTTTATTAAACCAATGATACTGCATGCCGACTCGTTGCATTAAATCGACTTCATTATTTTGAAAACCCAAATAAGAATTATCATTTGCTATTGGGAATAGATAATGAAAACTAGAAACATTAAGACTTTTAGCCTTCATAATAATCTTTTCAAACGTTAAAACTTTAATAGAATGATTATTCTGATCTTTTAAAAGAATTCTGGTTCCAGAGCAGGGTGTAAATGGAATCGCCGTTACAAGCTTAGGATAGTATTGTAATCCAGATTGATGATATGCGTTCGCCCACTGAAAATCGAAAACATATTCGCCATAGCTATGGCTTTTTAAATAGAGGGGAACAAAGCCTACAAACTCTTTATTATCGCGTATGGTTAGATGTTCAACTTGCCAACCTGTGTCAGCACACACACTTTTTGATTTCTCTAGGGCACATAAAAACTCGTAACTAAGAAAAGGATAGTTTGTTTTTGTTAACGCAGAAAACTCTTTGCTGCTTATTTCTGAAATGGAGTTTACAAATTCAAATTTCATTATGGTGTATTGCAATGGTTGTTACCAAGAATTATGAACCCTTAAAGCTTGCAATTACAACTGATATTTTTGCGGTTATTTGAGTACACCATAGAATATCATGTAATATGTTCTCCTTTGATAGCCGACTAAGGTTACAAGGTCATGAAACTGAACAAAAAAGAATTAATAACAAAGTTACTCAAAGGTATTGAAACGGGCGATCCAGAATCTGTTAAAGTCGTTAATGAAGAGAAATATATTCAACATAATCCTCAAACTCATGAAGGCAGTGAAGGGCTGGCTGTTCTATTTAAACGACTCTCTAAAACATCACCAAGAGTTAATATAGTCCGTGTATTCCAAGATGCTGATTTTGTATTTGCCCATACAGAATATGATTTTGAGTCTCGTAATATTGGTCTTGAGATATTTCGTTTTGAGGAAGAGCAAGCCGTTGAACATTGGGATAATATTCAAAAGCGCTTGGGGCCTAATTCGTCTGGTCATTCAATGGTTGATGGTGAGACACAAGTATCTGAACTAGAGTCTACAGAAACTAATCGAGCAATAATTCAATCCTTCGTTCAAGATCTACTCATAGATCAAAAATTTGAAAACATAAACCAATACATTAAACAGGGAGATTATATTGAACATAGCCCACACCTTAAGGACGATGTTGTTAAGTTAATCATCGCTTTGTCAAATGCAGGAACGGTCAACACCGTTATAAACTATGAAAAATGCCACCGCGTGTTAGCTGAAGGCAATTTTGTTTTATCTGTATGTGAAGGGAAAATAAACTCTAAGCCGGCATCTTTATTCGATTTGTATCGGCTACAGGATGGAAAAATTGTAGAACACTGGGATACCCGTGAAATTATTCCATCTAGAGATAAGTGGAAAAATAATAATGGTAAATTTTAAAAGGATTTTACCATTAATTATAACGATTAAAATTTGTTCACTTAAATGTGGAAAATACTTAAATATCTCATAATTGCGCAATACCATTTTCTAATTAATTTGCGGTATACTCTTTAACATTCATATTTTTGACAGGCGGAAATCATGGACAAAACCTTAAAAGAAGAAATTTCGCAAGAGATAGCGCAACTTGAAACAGTCTATAACATCATTATAGATTTCTTTGTGAACTATAGTTTTCAACTTTTTGGCGCGGTAGTAATCCTCATCATTGGTTTGATGGTTGCTAAACGCGTAGCAAAAGCCATACAAAAACTATGTGAATCAAAGGGGCTAGACGTCACCTTGTCTCGTTTTATTTCTAACCTAGTGAAAATTGCCATAATTTTTATGGTTGCTCTTATCTGTTTAGGAAAAATAGGCATTAGCGTCACACCTTTTTTAGCAGCGATTGGTGCACTTTCCTTAGGTGCTGGTCTTGCGCTTCAAGGGTTATTATCCAACTATGCAGCGGGTTTAAATATTATTCTCACACGGCCATTTGTGGTTGGCGATACCATTCAAGTACAAGGAGTTTCTGGTTTAGTAAAAGACATTTTACTGGCTTACACTATTATTGTTACGGAAGACGACGTCACGATTACCATTCCCAATAAACATATTGTGGGAGAAATTTTACACAATTCAAACCATGTCTCTTTACTTGAACTTTCCGTAGGTGTTTCTTACGATAGTGATTTGGACAAAGTGACAAAAATTTTAAGTGATGCTGTTTCAAGTCATCCAGATACGAGTCAATTTAAAGCGCCTTTAGTCGGAATTTCAGGATTTGGAGATAGTAGCGTTGATATGGAAATAAGAGTTTGGGTAGATTCGGTTAAATATAACTCAGCACGCTTTGCTTTGAATAAAATGATCTGGGATGTGCTGTTGGACGCAAAAGTCTCTATTCCATTCCCGCAACGCGAGGTTCAACTGATAAAGTCAGAATAAATTAAATTATAAAATAGGAATCTATCTATGAGTAATGAGTTATTTTCTCCACCAACTTTTGTTAAACAATGGGCGAATGAATATCCAGATAAAATATTTTTAAAGCAGCCCTATGGCAATGAGTATAAAGAAACGAGTTGGTCTGAAGCTCATGTGCTAGTTGCAAAATTAGCTCATTATTTATCGCGTTATCCAGAGAAAAGTAAAATAGCTATATTCTCCGGAAATTGTGATGATTGGTTTTTAATTGATATGGCAATCATGGCGGCAGGACATATCAGTATTCCTATTTATCCAACCGCTAATAAAAAAACGATTTCACAAATTTTAGAGCATAGTGAAGCCAATGTTGTATTTATCGGTAATACGGTAGAGGATTTTGACTTTAGCATTTTTGATTTATGCGAAGAAAAAATATCAATGCAATCGAAAA
>JBMYPE010000116.1:0-5913 GCA_049600015.1 Kangiellaceae bacterium | reverse complement strand
TATTTAGCTGAGACAGTACCTCCGGATAGGTCACATTCGCCAAAGATGAAATAATGACCGCAACCATTCCTGATTGCTTTGTAATTAACATACGTGCGATAGCATTAGGGCGGTAACCCATTTTATTTGCCGTAGCTATCACTTTTTCACGAGTTTTCTTAGATACACTTAATCCTGGACGGAAAACGCGAG
Organism: Kangiellaceae bacterium; assembly: GCA_049600015.1. Lineage (GTDB taxonomy): Bacteria > Pseudomonadota > Gammaproteobacteria > Enterobacterales > Kangiellaceae. The sequence goes on along the minus strand of JBMYPE010000116.1, from coordinate 5,721 downwards.
AGACAGCCGATTGAGAGACTCCTGCAGCCTTTGCAACGTCGTAAGATGTAACATTCTTTTGTTTTTCCAATTAATTACTTCCAATTCGCTAATCAACACCGCATCAGTGTTTTATTTTTTTGAATAACGCCTCACTCGAATATCCGCTTGTTCTTTATGTCCAGCAAACCCTTCGGCTGCACATAATCGAGAACAATATTCGCCAACAACGACAGAAGCTTCTTCAGTAACTCGTTGAAAAGTACATGTTTTAATGAACTTGCCAACCCATAGTCCGCCAGTATAACGTGCGGCTTTCTGGGTTGGAAGTGTGTGATTCGTACCAATACATTTATCACCATAGGATACATTTGTTTCTGGCCCTAAAAATAACGCGCCAAAATTTTGCATATTGTCCTTAAAGTAGTCGATATTTTCCGTCATGACTTGTACATGTTCAAAGGCTAGCTTATTGGCAACTTCAAGCATTTCTTCGTAAGTATCACAAACAATCACTTCACCATGGTTTTCCCAGGCGACTTTAGCAATATCAGCTGTTGGCAATATGGTTAACTGGCGTTCAACTTCTTTCATTGTGTCTTGTGCTAATTTTTCAGAATTAGTTAGCAATATTGCCGGTGAAGTCGGCCCATGCTCAGCTTGACCTAATAAATCTGCCGCACATAATTCGCCATCAACACTTTCATCTGCAATAACAAGCGTCTCAGTTGGACCCGCAAACAAATCAATACCTACACGGCCAAAGAGCTGTCGTTTGGCTTCGGCAACAAAGGCATTACCTGGACCAACAATCATATCTACCGGCGCAATAGTATCTGTTCCAACAGCCATTGCAGCTACTGCTTGTACACCACCAAAACAATAAATTTCATCTGCACCGGCCATGTCCATTGCTACAACAATTTCAGGTGATGGTGCGCCATTAAATGGTGGCGCAGCCGCTATCACCCGTTTTACACCGGCTACTTTTGCGGTTAACACACTCATATGCGCTGATGCGAGCAATGGGTATTTTCCGCCAGGTACATAACAACCAACACTTTCCATCGCAATGTGTTTGTGACCGAGGACCACACCCGGCATAGTTTCCACTTCCACATCTTTCATGGAGTCTCTTTGGATCTGCGCAAAGTTCCGGACCTGCTTTTGTGCCCACTTAATATCTTCAATGAGTTTTTCATCCAATTTTTCGTAACAGGCTTTAATTTCATCTTGCGATAATCTAAAAGATTCCGGATTCCACTTATCAAATTGCTCAGAATACTCTCTAATCGCGCTATCACCATTGTTTTCAATATTCTCGATGATTGATTCAACAATCTCACGCACTTGTTGATTTTTAGCTTCTTTTTCCTGACTCGTTAGGCCTTTCTTTAGGTTTTTTATCATGCTTACTTCTTCCTGTTTTCCGGTTTATATCAACAATAATTTGATTGATTTCTAATAATATTTCTTGCAACTGAGGCAATACTAATAAATAATGACTTCGAATGCAAAGAATTGTTTTGGTGGTGTAAATGAGTTTTAGTAATGACTTATTAGTCAATAAAAAAATAGTGATCACTGGTGCTGGTAAAGGTATTGGTAGGGCTTGTGCACTTTTGGCAGCACAATGTGGTGCGTATGTTTACGCCGTTGCTAGAACTAAAAGTGATTTGGATTCACTGGTTAATTTATATCCAAACAACATCGAAGCATGGGAAATGGACATTAATTCACCTAGCTTTGAAGAAAGGTTAACCGCTTTACCTGAGCTACATGGTTTGTTAAACAACGCAGGGTTAAACCGAGTTGCACCCATGATTGAGCAAAGCAACGAAAACATTGATGCGGTCGTTGATATGAATATCCGAAGTATTTATAAGGTAACAAAAGCAGCGTTACCCTCCTTACTTAAATCTAAAAACGCATCAATTGTTAATATGTCTTCGCAAATGGCGTTTGTAGGTTCGCCCGGTAGAACTTTGTACTGTATGAGTAAACACGCCGTTGAAGGATTAACCAAATCTTTAGCTGTTGAACTGGCAGAGCAAGGCGTTCGAGTGAATAGCGTGGCGCCGACATTTGTTGAAACACCTATGACAAAACCGATGCTTAACGATCCAGAATTTAAGAAGTTTGTTTTTGACATGATACCCATGAAAAAACTAGCTACTGTTGAAGATGTCGCTAACTCCTGCATTTTTCTGCTAAGTGAATTAGCAAAAATGACCACAGGCACTTCAATAAAAGTAGACGGAGGCTGGACTGCCAGATAGCGTTATTAATAGATAAAACCAGTAATGGCAAGCCGTGTCATTACCGTTCCCAATGAGCTGTCTTACCAAGACAGAGACTTAAAACAATCAGCAATATTAATCAGGAAAACTAATGACTATTGAAAAGAGAGTCGTTCGTTATAACGAACTTAAACCTTGCACAAACGCATTTATAGATACTCGCTCACCCGGCAGCGATAAAAAAGAAAATTTCACTGTGATAGGACCAGGCGTATCAGAAAACCCGAACCAACATGTGCATATCAGCATTCCTCATGGATTTAATGTTGGTGGTGCAAGACAACCGGCGGGCTGTCTGAATTCACAACATAGTCACTTAACTGAAGAAGTTTTTGTAGTGCATACCGGTCAATGGGATTTTATTAGCGGTGTGAACGCAAATGACGGCAGAATTACCTTAAATGAAGGTGACATAATTTCTATCCCCACTGACATTTTTAGAGGTTTTGAAAACTCAGGTGATGGTATTGGTTATCTTCATGCTGTGTTAGGCGGTGACGATCCTGGCAGAGTTTTGTGGTCTCCCGCAGTGTTTGAAATGGCGGAAGAGTACGGACTCATCCTATTAGAAAACGGTAGTTTGGTTGACACTACTATAGGTGAGACAGTTCCCGACAATGTAAGGCCGATGGCAGTCACGACGAAAGAACAAATTGAGGAGCATCGAGTGGTAAACAGTGAAGCTATGAACCAGATTGTTTTACGAACAAGCGATTTTAACTGGTCACACGATACTCAGCTTTCCAAATTTAAAGGCGTAGAAGAAGCTCCTTTAGTGGGCGGAGATAATCCAACTGAAGGAATAGTTGCGTCTAAATTAAACTGGGCGCACGGGTTTGTGATTCGCGCTTTAAGATTTAAAGCCAAAGCTTCTATCCCAGAGCACACTCGCGCCGAAGAAGAAGTTATTTTTGTTCATCAAGGTGAACTAAAGGTAACCCTAGAAGACGAGTCAATTACACTGACAAAAGGTGATAACTTCACTACGCCAATTGGCGCGACGAGAGGATTTGAAAATACCGGAGATGAAGATTGTGTGGTATATGTGACTCGGGGTGGAAACTCACCAGAAATTGCTGTTTTCAATTAATTAGTTGCTAGTGAAATTTGAAAAAAATACTTAGAGATTAAAATCTATTCAAATTGTTTGTTCATTTATCGGTAGTATCAATTGATATTTGAGGTAGTATGATAGTTTAACTGCGACTTACTCCAAAAAGTATTTTGAATTATGTCTAATAAAGATATTGCCGATCTGGTTTTGTTAGCAGCCCTTTGGGGCGCTTCATTTTTATTTATGCGAGTCGCCGTTCCAGAGTTTGGCCCCGTCCTGCTCATTACCATTCGTTTACTTATTTCTGGCTTATTTTTACTGCCTATTATTGTTTGGAAAAAAAATCAACGCCAGCTAATTGAACAAATCAAGCCTTTGAGTATCGTTGGATTATTTAATGCGGCGTTACCCTTTACACTGATAGCTTATTCAACTTTATATGTGACCGCCGGTTTTGCTTCTGTTCTTAATTCTGCCACCCCCATTTTTGCCTCGATTATCGCGTTTATTTGGTTAAAACAAAGTTTAACTAATTTAGCGATGTTGGGTTTAAGTTTAGGTGTATTAGGCGTGATAATTTTAGTAGGTGATAAGCTTAGCTTAGATCAATTAGATAGTACTTTAGCTATTGTGGCTGGAATTATAGGAACTATTTGTTATGGTGTTGCTGCTAATTATTCTAAGATAAAACTCAAGCAAGTTGATCCAATCGTTATTACAGTTGGCAGCCAACTAACCGGCGCTATTTTATTATTACCGTTTACCTTTTTTTATTTACCAAAAGAATTGCCAAGCATTTCTAGTTGGTTAAATTTATTAGTGCTTGCCATTGCTTGTACAGCATTTGCTCAAATAATCTACTTTCGTTTATTAGAAAGAGTAGGCGCGACTAACGCCACCAGCGTGACTTTTTTAATTCCCATATTTGGTTTATTTTGGGGCTATTTATTTTTATCCGAAACTTTTTCGGTACGCACATTTATTGCAACCGCAATTATTTTATTTGGTACAGCATTAACCGTGGGAATTATAAAAAGAAAAGGTTAAAGATAAATTAAGTATATCAATTGAGATTATCTAATGTTTGTGATGTTTCTCAATGTGCTGTTTTAACAAATCTTTTCCATAGTCATTGCCATTGGGCGTTCTTACAACTGTGTGTATGTGATTTCTAGTCGCCCCTCGGTGCTCACTCCTAATGCCAATCGCGCCTTGATGATCAAATTCTATTAATATCACAGGGCTATGTATTCGATAATAAAAAACGGCATTATCATCTACTTTACCGACCCAAGAAAAATAGGTGTCATTTATGTGGTTTTTAATTTCTGCCATTTTCACCTTTGTATGCTCATCCCGCATATTTGAAATATATTGCTCCGCCAAATTTAATAAATCACTTTTTTGTTTTTGAGACATTTTGCTGGCTTTCAGGCCTTGAAAATCAAGCGTGACATTATCTTTAAACGCTTCTGTTTTCGCATTGTTATGATTTTTCATGGTGGAAAGTGTCGCTTCCGTTTGGTGTTGCTTAGAAAGAGATTGCATGAACTTTAAGCCAATATTTTGTTCATCTTGAAATAGCGTATTACCTTTATATTTTCCTGTAGTAGTAACTATTGGTTCACCGCCCATAAAGGTCGGAGTCATCACAACTTGATCGCCGAGAATGAAATAATTAATTACTAAATGATGACCATCAATTTGCCAACCCCATGGCTCAGTTGCAGAAGGCTTGCCCATAATCGTAATAAAATAAAGTTCCTCATCAAAAATGGGATTGTTATTATTTAGTTCCCGCAATGTTTGATCGGTTTTCATGATATCTTTTGATAGCTGCAATCCTTTAGCGCTCAATGATTCTTGCATTAGCTTAAATGCTAATCCTCGTTGTTTTTTGTTCATTTCTTTTAAAGAAATTCCTTGGCGTTCAAAAATTCCGTGATCAACATTAGACCATCGACGCCATTCATCATCTCGAACGTCAAACAGAGTGCTTCTTTTCTGCTCATTAGACAGAGACGTCAAAAATTTATTACCTGCTTCTACAATAGGCGCAGTAGATATACCCGTTGATCTAATCGGAAATAGCCCTTCAATTTTTCCATCTGATGTAGTTACTCCATCAAAAGGGCTCTTTAAGGCCTCAGCTTGCATTTTCATCATAAAGCTATTTTTATGAACTTCAAATTCCTTCTCTGCTTGATTTCCTTTGGATAGAGTTACTTTCGCCGTCATTAAACTACCAATTAGAATAAACAAAATATAAATAAATTTATGGCTAAACTGCGACATTCGATCTCTCATTAGATTATTTAAGGAAATTTTAAACTTATGATACGCTATAAATATTAAAAGACAAAAGTCATGACCTTTCGCTGAAAAAGT
>JBMYPE010000115.1:0-5989 GCA_049600015.1 Kangiellaceae bacterium | reverse complement strand
GGCATAATCCAAAAGATGATAATGAAGCGGATGCGATAGCATTGTTATATTATGCGATTGATAAAGAGAGTTAATCTTTTTTAAAATATTTCCCACCAAAAATTCTGACAGCCCTGTAAATAATAGACCTAACCCAGTGCTTAACACCGAGAATTTCCATACCCTGTAAAAACATCTTATCACATTTTTTACGCGGAAAATGTAAACCAGAAAGGTTCGAATATAAAAAATCATGGAGAACGGCAGCTTTAGTGTATTTACCAGTGGGTGGGAGAATCGACCACAATATTCTAGGTACCGAGGCAAAATCGGTAATGAAACCTTTTGAGACTACAACACTTGTGCGCTTGCCATTTTCCTCAAAATAAAAGAAGAAAGGCGAAGTTAATTACCATTTGGTGTCACCGTACGATTTTACGATTAAGTCACTTGTAAATTTATCCATCTTCACATACGATTAAGTTATTGAATAGAAGAACCTCCAAAGTTTTATCGGTCATGTTATCAATTTCATTTTGGGTTAATCGCACGCATTTGATAATGTCGCTGCATTGCAATCGGTCATCCCCCAGGTCGAGAGAACTTGTCGCGCATGAATTTACGCTTAGCATCACCAGACATGGTATCAAGATCCGCTTGAATTTTCTTAGAGTTCTTAACTGCTTTAATAGCTCTTTTACTTTGTTTATTTTTTTCATTTTGTTTACCTAAAAAATATATAAAAAATGCCCCCATAGCCCCAAGGATTGCAAATATTCTATCTATCATTTTTCTTCCTAAATTTTTCTATCATAGCACCGGTTAGTAAAGCTACACCGGCGATCAATAACCCGTCCGTTGTTGCATCAACTTTATCATATAGTGTGAATTTTGAGAGTAATTTAATTTTTGCGCCGTAAGCGATAAGGGAAAGCTTAGAGAAACCACCGGCGAATATTAAAAATATTCCGGATATTCTTTTAGAAGATTTCGCACCTCTATCATCTTCAATAAAATTTATAACCCCTGCGATAAAACTATTCATAACTATTTTATTTTCATTAATTCAAAATGTGGTAGATCAAAAAATGTTTGATCCTTAAAATTATTATCAGAATCCCAGTCGCCACCCCATCTAAGTTTATGCGTGATCTTACCTTCCTCTAATAATCTTGCTGCTACGCTCTTCATAACTCCCGCTAGAAACGCAAACCTAAACTTATCGCTCCAATCTATCGGATACGGGGCTACATCCACAGCCATTGATAGGGGTTGCTCTGCTGAAACTTGATGTTTAGATAATTTATTCACACCATCTAATTTAGATTTACCTTGCGCAAAATATTCCATCTGAGTTTCTTGAGTTCTCACGCCCTCTAAAATACTAAAATCAAAGATTTTAATTGCTTCATCTAGGATTAAGCGTAAATCTCTATGGCAAGTTATTTTTTTACCGTGTGATCTTCTTCCAAATTTATAGCTCATTTTTTAATTGTAAAAATATTTTTCATTAAGGTGATCGACTCGTTACCAAAACTGACGACACTAGCTAATATACCACCACAGGCTAACATAAAACATAAACCAAATTTCCAATATTTAACTTTTAAATTAAGGTCATCCACTTGACGGGTTATATTATCTATTGAGCTTTGCATATCGCCGGCACGTTCTCGCACTGTTTTAGAATTTTCTCTTAAACCCTCGCTTAACGATTTAATAGAGTGGGTTATAGTACCTATCTCTTTATTCAAGTCCTGTAAAGACCTCTGGATCTGAGCGGTTTGGTAATCGTTATCGGGCATAGGTACTTGTAAAGTTGTGTTCATTTATATTTTCTAAAAACGGTAAAACAATTATTAAAAAACCCCCATTTACTACCAACTAACTTTCGAACTTCATAGATAGGGACCCGATTAATCTCTTTTAAATAAAAACTTTTTGAATCTTTATAACTTACTTCTACTAAAACACCTTTACTAAACTTAAACATCTTACCTTCGGTAATTAAAAAACAATGCCCATACGGTGATTTAACCAACGCGGCCACTAAACCAAAAGTATTTTTAGGTTTTAGAAAACCTAAATAACTTTTACCTGGATTATATCTGGCTGAAATTGAAATATATAGTTTGCAAATTGCGTTAAAGCATAGCGGCACAATCACCATAATATTTAAAATTTCGATTATAGAGCTAATTTCTTTAAAATGTTCGTATAAACACCACTCAATTACAAAACCAGTTAGCGCTGTTATTGACACCACTAATATTACAAATGCTGCAATTTTAACTCTAGGATCTCTAACTAAATTTTTTAAAGCTAAAGAAAGTAGAATCGGCTGGGTAAGTAAAAAAGCGCTCCAAAGAAAAACTTGTGCACTATCCTCAAAACGCCCAATAAACATAGTGAAAGTGAATTTCAGTAATAAAAATAAAATTAAATATATCATACTTTTCTGAGTCTAATTCCCCTTCCGGTAAAAATTAAATTACCCCTTTTTTTGTTTTTCAATATAGTCGCCGGTGTACCACTCCTGGGTTGTTCCTCCGGTATCGTTTTAAGTGGTGAGGAGCCTCTATATTTATTCATCATTCGTCTCGGCATTTGCATAGTTATGTCCAGTTTAAATCGTTAGTAGGATCAAAAGCTTTCAACTGCTCACTAGTCATAGAGCTAAGAGAAGTTTCAAGTTGTTTCGATTTAGATCTAATGGCGAACGCTTGATTCTTAGTAGTTTTCGCCGTTGCAATAGTCGCGATTTCATCTGCTGAAAGGGTATAAGGAGTGCCCGCTTTTAAGGCAACCAACTCTTTATTTTGAATATCGATAATCTCCGCCATATGGTTTCTTTGTTTCCATTCTGGGTAAATAGCAGTAATCCGGGTGTTGGCTTGAGTTTTTATTTCTTTTGTTAATTTCGAGATTAGATGGCTTTTAATCTCACCATCGGTTGAAGCCCTACTCTCGGTTCTCACCCCTACACTAAGTTGTTTAAAAGTGATATTATCAATTTCAGAAACTTTTAAAGTATTTTTATTTGTTATAAACATCATTATTTGATATTAAATTTATTAAGCTGACCAACCAGTGGTCCACAATCTATATGTATCCGCGTTATTGTCAGACTCTTTAATCTGAATAGCCCCATCTATGTCCGTGTAAATTCTCACGTGGCCATATTGACTAGTAGAACTGCTACGCGCTCTAGCAATATCTACCTCATCGCCACCCAGTTTATCCTTCACCGTCATATTAATGACTGTCGCCCCAGATTCCCCTAAAAGCCCAGTTAAAGAAGCTTTTACGGATAGACCGGTAGGTACAGTTAACAATAAATCACTAAAAGTTGGGTTAGGCGACCCATCTCGATCTAATATTTTAGTGCCATAAGTAAATTCATAGTTACCAGCTTTATCAAAAGTATAGAACCCTGCCCTAATATGAGCATCCCCATCCGTAACAAAACTAGCGACTAAATAGTATTTAGTACCGCCAGCACTAATGACCTCGCTATTAGCCAATAACTCTGCGGCATTGATAGAAGTGTCAAACCCAAAACCTACGAAACCGTTATCGTCATCTGCTAGGGCAAAAACGTGATAAGATGCGTCCGGTGCCAATCCATTTTTCTCAACGAATTCACCGGGGGTAACATCAATATCAAATGCGGTTTTTATTGTCATATTTGTTGAGTCGGTAATGGCTGTGATTCTCCTCCCTTCGCCTTCGCCTGAACTCCATAGAATATCCCCAACAGAGAATTCTGTATCAAAAGAGGTTCCGGTTCCGGTTACTGCAGTCCCAAAAGTTTCATAAGTCCCGGTTTTACTAACAGTTGAAGGCATACCGCCATTGCCATCACCGGCTGCCCAGTCAGCATCCAACTGCTTGGTTTCGGCGGTGGCCACAACCTGAGCGGACCCGTCGTTTAAGATAGCATTACCGGCGCTACAGTCTATGTCATAGTCCGAATCTGTACCATTCGAAATGGTTATTGGATTGGTAAGATAAGAGAAACCCTTAACAGTAGTGGTAGCTTGATTCAGGTTTAATTCTGATTTTAAGTTGGATACGGTAATTTTTTTAGAGTTATCTGAATCACTGTTATCGACAACAGCTATTTGATCCGTATTTTCTAATGTGGTGATCGTAGTAAGAGTATTAAGAGCTTGCCCAGCCCCTAAAGTATTTAACGCTGCTGTTGCATCTGCATCATCTAAAATTGTTTGAGCAAAAGCAGATACGCCTAAAGTATTTAACGCTGCTGTTGCATCTGCATCATCCAATAGAGTTTCTGCGAACGCACTGACTGCGATTGGCGTAGTGCCAACAGTACCGGTTGACATAATTAAATTACCACCGGCGTCGAAAGCCAAGAAATTATTCGCCCTACCCCCTGGTAATTGTAAAGAACCGCCTTCTGCGTCAGAACTACTTAACCTAATTGATCTAGCTAAATCCCTTTCTAATTGTTGTTGGATCGCCAGAATTTTGGCAAATTCCGCATTGACAACGTCAGACCGGAAAGCCCCAGCGGTGGAGTAATCGGTTGTTCTTGCGATAGCAATATCACGGGATAAAGAAACTTCGTCATTTAAAGTTAAACCGGAATTAAAAACAATTTTTCCGCCGTCCATCGGTAGATCACTGTCGGGTATAATTACACTGCCGTCAGCTTGTTTAACCTCATAATCTGCGGTCTCGGTTTTTAGCACGCCATTGACATAAACCTTTATGTCGGCCGTTGTAAAGATCATATATGTGAAGACAAAATCAGTTTGGCTCGCTGTTGCGGTGTACTGATCTAACGCTCCTTCATCAACTAAATTCGGTACTGTAACCATATTATTGAATGTTCAATTAATTCTTAGGAATCCCTACACTAATATTAAACTCTTTTCCCATAATGTCAAGGTAGTTATTTACTTTTAGGTATGCCCAAAGCCCCATTAAAAGTATCTTCCATATAATCGTACCCCTGTCTAACCCCAATCATGTTTTGTAGGGGTATTGCTTTTCGCACTGCGTGCGTAGTTTTCTGGTCTGCTCGGCCGCTAAGAACGTCCGAAGCAATCCCCATCAAGTTATCAATCTGACCGGAGGTAGGCCCTAACACCGCAGCACTACCATGGCCATAATATTTACTTTCTGAGTTGGTGCCCAAAATACCAGATATACCTACTTTACCTTGCGATATCTTTTCTAGCCTATTATTAACATCCATGAGCCAACCTGTAACCCCACTACGATCGACGCCTTCTTGAATTAAGGTGGCAGTATCAGGCATCGACCGGCCACTTACCGCTCTTTTATAAGCGGCCACCAAGGTACCCATACCCACCATAAAGGTTAGGCCCTGTATGGTATTTGCATCGAAATCCTGCACCATTGGTACAAATGTTTTTTGCATAGAAGAGAAGCCAAAAGATTGGAATTGACCAAATAGAGTCAGCCCATTCTTTGACATCCATAAGGGAGTGGTAGCTATACCCGGGGTAACTATGACCCGGTCCATGTCTTTCCTCAAAGCACTTGCATATAACTCGCCTAAAGACGCAGCACGAGGCCCCTCCCACTTAGCAATATTAGGGATAGTTATCTTACCTTGCTTCACCCCATGCTTTTCTATGTGCTTAAATATCTCTGCCGCATCTTCTAAACTAATACCACTTCTAGCTAGGTTAGATATTTGCTTAGTGGTAGCTTTACCTTTTTTTAAAGCTTTCATAGCATCTACCATATTCTCACTTATAATGGTAGAGGCGATCTGTTTTAGGGCAGCGTTCCAATGGCGAATACCTGTAGCACTTATAGCTTTTTGAGACACTTTATCGGCAGCCCTCTCGAACTTAGTATGTTTACCGAAATCGTCCATAACATCAGATATAGCATTTACCCTACCCCCTTGCACAAATTCAATACCAGAAGAAAGCCTACTAGCTTCTGTAAAGTTTTCAGCTAAATATTTTTTAAAATCTTTGGACACTAGTGTTTTCGTTAGAGGAAC
>JBMYPE010000114.1:0-6000 GCA_049600015.1 Kangiellaceae bacterium | reverse complement strand
TTAAATCCAAATCAAATTCTTTGGGAACTTTAATAAAGTATTTAACAGATACTCTGCTATTCCACTCACCTTCACCTTCAATTGAAACATCGTTTCCACTTTTTTCAATGTTGATATTAAACTCGTCTAGTCTTGCTTCTTTTCTAGACTTCTTTGTTATTTTTACATCAACTTTATCTTTATCCCATGTTTCAATTTCAATTTTTCCGCTATCACTTGCTATGTAAAGTGAGCCTCCGGATTCTACTGAATAAGATTTGCTAATCACCTTTTCTGCACTAGTTGCTGACAAGGCGAAACTAGATAAAAAGATTAAGACTAAATAGTGAGTCATTTTTTTAATTGAATGTTTCATAATGTTCCTCTTTACTTTGATAGTTAAATGTTAATAGTTTGTATTTAAATAGAGTTTTCTTTTGAATTAATTTCTCTTGAATCGTTTTGTTGCTGAATTTCGTTAATAACATTTCTAGCTTTGCTTCGAATATAATAATTACCATCTTTTGAACCTTTGCCTTTAAACAACTCTATGGTTTTATCATCAAGCTGTTCAAGTAGTGCTTCAAATGCAGCCACTCTGACTCCTTGATTAGTATCTTCGATTAAAGCTTGTCTTAATGTGTCGCGAACTATTTCATCACTCGCAAGTTTTGCTAATGACTCTGCTGCCACCATTCTCACGCCCGGATTAGGATCGTTTAGTAAGCTGTAGCTTAAGCTTTGTCTTACTTTTTTACTGTCTAAATGCTCTTTTAATAAATCGACTAGTTTTAATCTAGTAGAGTCACTTAAATCGTTTTTTAATGCCGATGTAAGTAGCTCTAGAGTTTCTTGGTTTTCTATGTTTGTATTAATACGAGTTTGTCTTAAAGTTGTATATTGAACATTGTACTGATTGGGTGACTCGCTATTTTTATCAATCACCAGGTCAATAATCTGATCTCTTTCATGCAGGTTATTGTTAGAGTTGACTCCGCTATTACTAACATCTGTGATATTGCTTTGAGTCGTTAAATTGGAAACACCTGTATTGGAAGCTAAAACAAAACCAAGTGTAAAAGTTAAAAACATGCCAGCTATTTGAAACTTATTAGTTGCAAAAACTAATGAAAATTGACCGATGATAGAGCTTTGTTTTTGCGACTGTGCATTTAACTGACGTTTTAACTGCCATCTATTGGCATCCATTCTTTGATCAGAAATGTGAGGCTTGTTACCCGATTTCATAGCAAGCGATAACTGCTCGTCTATAGATAATTTGTCATTTATGGAGCTATTATCTTGAATCGAATTGTTTTGATTTGAGTCGTTATTATTCATGATCAAATAAAATCCTCTAGTGCTTTTTGCATTTTCTGTCTTGCTCGAAATAGATAGTTTTTTATTGCGCCATCACTGCATTGCATAATTTGAGCAGCATCAATCATTTTTATTTCTTGTTGATGACATAACACAAATGCGATTCTTTCTTTTTCGCTCAGTAGCGACAAAGCATCACTAATGGCTTGGCTAAGCTGCTCATTTACCATGATAGTTTCCGGTTCATCATTTTCTGTTCCTGCCGCGTAAGTTTCATAATTTTCACTCGGCTGCTCGTCTTTACCTTGCGAATGTCCATAAATTAGTGAATTGATTTTATTCTTTAATTTACGTCGACTTGATATCGCGGTATTAACTACTATTCGATATAACCAAGTACTAAATTGACTTTGCATTTTAAATTTCGGCAATGCTTTATATGCGGTGAGCATTGCTTCTTGATAAATATCTTCTGCCTCATCATGGGTCGATGCTAAACCTGCCGCCAAAGAGAGCATTTTCTTATCTATTTGCTTAATCAGTTGTTCAAAAGAGCTAATACAGCCATTTTGAGCATTGATGATTAGGGCTTTTTCGCCAGTTAAATTAGTTTGTAGCAATATAAATATTCTTTATGTTTTGTGTATTAACTACTTGATATTAACTTAGTTGGTATCAAATTGGATAAGGTTTGCAATATTTATTATAAAATTACTAATTTCCGTTGGTTAGCAAAGTAGAGCAGGTTAGTATTGGTGATATCGGTAAATTAAAGCGGTCAATTAAAATAGGTCTAAGCAAGTGAGTATGGATAATAAGCAAAAAGAGAATGTGCTTTATATTACTGGTGCTGGCGTGAGTGCAGAAAGCGGTATTCCTACATTTAGAGGGCAAGATGGTTATTGGACAATTGGTAGCATAAACTATACACCTCAAGAAATGGCTACTAGGCAGATGTATCAAAATGATCCTAGCCAATTTTTAAGATGGTATTATCGTCGATTTGCAACCTACAGAAACCACGGACCAAATCAAGTGCATTATTGGTTAGCGGATAAAAATTTGATCACCCAAAACATCGATGGATTAGATGGAAAAGTAGGAAATGAAGATTATATAGCGATTCACGGCCGTCTCGATCAGATGACACTTTTTCATGATCAGCATCAGTCGCAAGTAGAAATGGTTGAGGTGATTAAAACACCTTGGGATTCTATTGATCAAGATTTAAAAGACGATGATCTTTCTGAGGCACTATTGGAGCTATTTTCTATTCAAAACAAACCTCAATTAAATTTATCATACAAACCATTTGTTTTGTTATTTGACGAATTCTACACAGATTTATATCGTATCACCGAGGCGCAAAAACGTATGGCAAACGCTGATAGGATTATTTTTATTGGCACTTCTTTTAGCGTCAATATTACACAAATGGCATTAGAAACAGCGATGGCTTTCCAAACACCAATAGAAATAGTTGATCCTGAACCTGTTGAGGTTGGTTATGCTAATGTAACTTATCATCGAATGACGGCTTTGGAATACATTAAGGATCAAAGTTGATTATTTAATTTAGATTTTAATTTTTCTCCTTGCTGTAAGTTTTAAAAGGTTTAGCTAAAACGAATAAAATATCAGATATTATGATAAAGGAAACTTATGAAATTAGTTTATAGACACGAAAATATGTCACTGGTACATTCAGCTAAAAATATTCTTGAAATGAATGAAATAGATTGCCTAGTAAAGAATGAGCATGGCAATACCATGGGAGCCGAGTTTGGAATATCAAATTTGGCAGAAGTATGGGTTTTAAATAGTGACGATCATGATAAGGCATTCACTCTAATTGACGATAAAGTAATTAATTCTAGCGAAAAAAGCTCTTGGGTTTGCAGTGAATGCCAAGAAGAAAATGAAGGCAGTTTTGAAATCTGTTGGAAATGTCAGTCTGATAGTCCTGCCTCATAGAAAATGATTGGCAGATGACAGTTTAATAAATTGTTTTTTTCATATGTTCATCGTAATTGTCATCATAATTTTGCCAATCAAATTCAACATTCTTTTTATCGGTAAAGTACTTACTCATTTGTCCGGCGGTTGGTAACTCTTTTCTATCTATGTAACTTGATGCATCCCATAAAGCAGAACGGACGATAGCTTTTTGACATTGAAAATAAGATTTTTCAACTGTCACTTTTAAAACACTACTAGCCGGTTTTCCTTGAATCGAAAACGAATGACAAAGCTCTTCATCAATTAATATTTCACCTTTTCCTGCGACTCGGATGGCTTGACCAGCGTTTGGTACTAAAAATATTAATCCAACGTTTCCGTTAAGAACAATATTCCTCAATGAGTCGAGACGGTTATTTCCTTTTCTATCGGGAATTAGTAACGTTTTTTCGTCAACAACTCGTACAAATCCCGCTGGATCGCCTCTGGGGGAACAATCAATTCCTTTTTCGCCATAAGTGGCTAAAATTAAAAAAGGTGAAGCTTTTATGAATTCTTGATAATGTGGGCTTAAATAATTAATTTCTTTCCAGAGCGCACGCTCCATCGGTTTGCCATAAAGTGATTCTAGTTGATCGAGTGATTCAATTTTTTTCATATCTTATAACTCTATCAGATGAATAATGACTTCACCATTCTCCTTAAAAAAATACCTAAGTCAACAATCCACCATCAACCGGTAAGTTAATACCTGTAATATAAGAAGAAGCGTCAGATGCCAAAAATAAAAATGCTGGTGCGATTTCTTCTGGTTGTGCCATTCTTGCCATTGGAATTAACGGCAAAATGGAATTCAGCATTTTATCGTTTTTAGTTAACGCAGATGCAAATTTTGTATCGGTTAAACCAGGTAATACAGCGTTAACTCGAATATTATATTTTGCGACTTCTTTCGCCATTGCCCCCGTCATTGAAATTACGGTTGCTTTAGTCATTGAATAAATCCCTTGCATGGGACCCGCTGAAACGCCATTTACGGATGCCGTATTAATAATGCTTCCGCCACCATTATCTTTCATCACTTTTGCTACCAATTGGCTCATTTGTAAATAACCTTTTATATTTACATCTATGGTTTTTTCAATCATAGATTCTGGTGTATCAATTAGTTCGCCAAAAAAAGGATTTGTAGCTGCGTTGTTTACTAAAATATCGATCTTGTTAAATTTTTGTCCGACTTTATTCAATAGTTCGTTCACTGACTCTGAATTGCCAATGTGGCAAGCCATAGCGATGACGTTTTCATTTTTATTGTCGTTATTGATTTTGTTAGCCAGCTCGTCAAGTGCTTGTTGGTTTCTACTAGCAATAACAACTTTAGCGCCTTGTTGTGCAAAAAGACGTGCAACGGATTCACCTATGCCTCTGCTGGCTCCTGTAATTAGAGCGGTTCTTCCATCTAAGTTAAATAGTTTGTCATTCATAAATTTTTCTACTTGTATTGGTTGCGATATCTAGGCATTCAGTAATAACTAAGCGATCTCTTGTTGTGCTTTATTTATTAGAATATTAACTAGTTGAGCAAAGTTTTTAAATTTTGGATTGTCGGTTTGCCCATGATAATAGCGGTAATATATTTGTTGTACGATCACAGCTAAACGGAACAATCCGAAAACGTAATAGGGCGTGAAATTGAAGGTTGTTAAACCCCGTTTTTCACAATACTTCTTGAAAATTTCTTCTCTTGTCATCATACCTTCGAGGTGTGTTGGCATCATTCTAATCGCATGCATTTCAGCAGCGTCATTTGAATTAATCCAGTAAGCAAGTGAACAGCCAAGATCTAATAATGGGTCACCTAATGTTGTCATTTCCCAATCTAAAACACCTTTTATTTTTTCAGGATTTTGAGGATCAAGAATCAAGTTATCAAATTTATAATCATTGTGAACAAGTGATTGATGACCTGAACTTTTTGGTAAATTATTTTTTAGCCACTGATAAATTTTGGTACTCGATCCTACATCATCCGTTTTTGCTTTTTCAAAACGTTTCTGCCAGCCTTCTAGTTGTCTTTCCACATAGCCTTCGGGCTTACCCAATTGAGATAACTGACTTGAACTAATGTCGATTTCATGTAATTGAATGAGAGCTTCAATAAAATTATCACAAAGGGTTTGTTGTTGTTCATTAGTCATTTCTACCGGTAGGTTTTTATCAACGCCTAATCCTTGGATCTGCTCCATTATAAAAAAATTATCACCTATTACATTTTTATCTTCACATAAAAGTAATGGCTTAGGAGATAAAGCATAGAAAGAACCAACACTCTTTATTACATTAAACTCTCTCACCATATCATGTGCTGATGCAGCTTTGGTTCCAGCGGGTGGCCTTCGTAAAATAATGTTTTTATCACCACTGGTTAATTGATAAGTTAAATTTGATGCACCGGATGGAAATTGTTCGATATGAAGTTGTTTTGACTGGATAAAGTCTGGCATATATTTTGATAAATAGTCAGCCAAATTCTCAATTGGTAATTTATCAGACTCTCTAGAATTTTGTGTTAAAGTCAAATTCGTCATTAATTAAAACCCTGAATAAAATTAAGTCGTTAATTGAGTTTTGATAACTTGCTCAATGCTATCTACATAATTTTCACAAGTTATATTGGCTGATCGATACTTACCGTGTTTAACATACCAATTTTGTAATAACGATTTAATCATCATGCTAGTC
>JBMYPE010000113.1:0-6009 GCA_049600015.1 Kangiellaceae bacterium | reverse complement strand
CAAACTAACTTGTTATTTAACACGTACTTAAAGAAAATATCTTTGCCTGAAGTTTTTGGTGGCTGATCAAGGTTTTCCTTCTCTAAATTGATTTGATCGCCATCCTTCACACTTTGATACACTTCAACATCTGGTAATCCAACGTCCTCCGGCTTATCTCTGAGACGATTAAATAAAAATATTGCATAGATTAAAGCAAAAGTTGCAGGACCAAAAAATACAGCCCGCCAACTGTCAAAATAAGTGATGAGATAGCCGCCAGCGGATAAAATGATAGCAGCGCCGATATGATGAGAAGAATTCCAAATGCCCCACTGTTTACCAATTTCTTTAGTGCTAAACCATTGCGTAATTAAACGGCTACAAGGAGGCTGTCCAGCACCTTGAAAAATATTATTAATAATCCAAAAAAGTGCAAAAAAACTAGTTACAGATAAACCAAAAAACGAACTGATGTTTTCGCTAGTGTAGCCAAGAATCAAACTAATCAAAGCAGATAACAAAAGTCCAGCGCTCATAATATAACGGGCACTATAATTATCGGCTAAAAACCCACTACTGAATTTTGAAATACCATAAGCAATTGAAGCAAATCCAAGAGCCGCGCCGAATTCTTCTTTTCCAATTCCAAACTCTTCTCGAATATACGGGTTAGCCACCGATAAATTCTTGCGTATAAAATAAAAAACGGCATATCCAGCCAATATTGACCACATAATTCGTTTACGCCAATAAGGGTATTCCTTTAGTGAGGTATGGTTTTGTTGGTTCAATTTGATTTCCTTTGTTTTTATTATCTATCTTCTCAAATCTAATCTCCTTCCTCACCTTTGAAAATGTGCGAAATGGAGAATGTTTTTAAAACTATTTATTCCACTGCCACCATGGAGTCTATTTTTGCTAAATAACGATTTTTCTCTTCGTCACTCAGAAAAGAGCCAATGAAACCATTTTTAATCAAGTCAATAATTTTTTGCTCAGACAAATTCAGACTTTGTTGAATAGCATGAAAATTTTCATTTAAATAGCCACCAAAATAAGAAGGATCGTCAGAGTTTACCGTAACCAGTAAACCTGCGTCCATCATGGCTTCTATGGGGTGGTCTATCATGTCTTTAACTACACACAACTTTAAATTCGATAACGGACAAACAGTTAAAGCCATTTGAGACTCTTTTAGCTTCTTGATTAACTTCTCGGACTCCATTGACCGGTTACCATGGTCTAGACGATCGATTTTAAGTAGAGAAAGCGCTTCTTCAACATACTCAGGAGGCCCTTCTTCGCCCGCGTGCGCTACCAGCTTTAACCCCATTTCTTTCGCCATTGCAAAGACATTTTTAAATTTAGATGGTGGATTTCCCACTTCAGAGGAGTCAAGCCCAACACCATCAATTAATTCTATAAACTCTTTTGCCTCCTCTAAAGTTCGAATCGCATCCTCTTCACTCAAATGCCTGAGAAAACATAAAATCGTTTTATAACTTATTCCGAAACTACTCAATCCATCCTTTAATGCTCTGTTTATGCCAGTAATAACTGTTTTATAAGAGACGCCTCTTTCAGTGTGCCCTTGCGGATCGAAGAAAATTTCTACATGAACTATATTCTGTTCATGACATTTTTTTAAATACGCCATGGTTAAATCGTAAAAATCTTGTTCTTCTATAAGAACGCTCATCCCAGCATAATATATATCTAAAAAGTCCTGTAACTGCGTAAAGTTATAGGCATTTTTGACTTCTTCTACACTTGAATAGGGAAAAGCCAAGTTATTGCGCTTAGCTAATTCAAACATTAGCGCAGGCTCTAGGCTACCTTCTATATGTAAATGTAATTCAGCTTTAGGTAATTTTTGAATGAGTTGAGTGATCGGATTCATTTATTCTCACTATTAATAGGAACGATAAGGTCAGCTAACAAGCTTACCTGGGGTGTTTGCCCTTGACTAACCGAATGGTCAACATACTGATACATTTTTAACTAAATTGCACTATATTTTTGTGCTACAAAAGGGAAATGCTTAGATGCTAACGCGAACCGCCATAGAGGGAAATACCAGTTCTTTTGTGAAATCGGCAGATCGGCTATTTATTCAAAAATGCGCTAAAGGCATTTTTGCATTCATCCGTTTTTAAAGAGCGCGCGAAAACTTCAGCCTCTTTTTCCATTAAAGAAATAACGGAATCAATATTATCTGCTTTCAAAAGCGCTTTTGTATCAGTAAGTGCTCGAAGAGAGCTTTTTGTCAGTCCATTCGCCATATTTCGAGCCTCAACCCAAGTCGATTCGATATTTTCTGATACTTTGTTTACTAGCCCTGTCGATAGAGCCTCTTCAGCCAAAAACGTACGACCTGTTAATAACCAATCATGCGCTCTCGCAGTCCCACAGCGCTCAGCTAACAACCTCGAAGATCCCCCTTCAGGCGTCAAACCTAACTTAATAAAGGGAACAGAAAATTTAGTGTCTTTACTTGCAACCACCCAATCACAATGAAGGAGCATTGTCACACCAATTCCCACAGATGCGCCACCAACAGCCGCTATAATCGGCTTAGTGAGCATGGCAAGCGTCTTTAGAAATTGAATCACATTGCTATCTTTATCAAATTCATTTTCTAAAAAATCCGCCAAGTCATTCCCAGCGCTAAAATGTTTGTTGTCACTTCTAATGATAATCACTTTTATTGATGAATCTTGTTCGGCTGTTCGCAAATGCATCACTAACGATGCATACATCGCGTCTGTAAGCGCATTCATTTTATCGCCGCGAGATAACTGAATTTCATATATTGAATCAATTGCGTTTGCGAAAACTTCTTTGCTATTAATCTCTGTTGTCATTTTATATAATTCCTGACTATTTATATCACTAAAACTCACTTAGCTCGTTCTACCAAGTGACAATTTCGCAAGCTTATCAAACTAACTGAATCAGTGTAAACTAATTTACTTACTATAAATAAAACCCTAAAGTACTCCAAATGAAGCCCTCAAATGAATTAGAAAGCCGAGTCGAAGAACTTGAAATGAAACTCACCTTTCACGAGCAAACGATTGAAGAGCTGAACTCAGCACTTATTCAACAACAAAGCGATTTTAGAAAAATGACGAGAATGTTGGAAAATGTCGCATCTCAAGTTGAAAACTTAAACCCAGATAACCAAGAACACAAACAAATAGAGCCTCCGCCACCGCATTACTAATGCTCTTTATTACAGACAAGCAGAATATCCAGAAAAATATCAAATCCTTGCTAGACTTAGATCAATACTTTCAAAATAATTCGCATTCCGACTGGTTTTAAATGGTTAGTCTATTGACAATAATCACCTTTATGTCATCATTCGCCGCGAACCTCCACCTCATTTGATGAGAAAATATTATGAGCCAAGTTGATTTTAACCGCTTGATCTTAAAAGGAATAACATCACAAGGCAGCAAATTCAGACCTAGCGACTGGGCTGAACGCTTGTGCGGAAACCTTTGTACCTTTAGAAATCGCAGAATGTATTATTCTCCGCTTCTAAGACCCGCTGTAATAGAAGGAATTAAGTGTGTAATCGTAGATGCAAAACTTTATGCGGAGCATCCAGCCATTCTCGAGGACGTTGTTCATTTTGCAGATAAGAATGACTTGGTCACAGAAAAAGAGAATTCAAATTAAGCAATAACTCTAATCTTTGTGTTCTTTATCGCATTATCCCGACAAAATACTTAACTTTTATGCTTAGTTGGCGCTATATTAACAATATATTTTTGCTTTTTTATAATATGCAACCTGAGTTACAATAATAAACGAAGCTTCCTAATCACAACAAATGACACCGCAATTAGAAATAAGGAAATACCAATGAACAAAATCGTTACTTTAATTTTCCCTGTTATTCTTTTAGCAATCTCCTCGCAAGCTCAAAGTGCCAAAAAAATCATGTATAAGTGGACCGACGATAAAGGTGAAATCCATTATACCGAACGTGCTCCTAAGGGTGTTGAATATACAAAAATTGCGACTTACGTGAATGAGAATGCGGTCACCAAAGTGGCACCTGAAGCGCCTAAAGAAGCAAAGACAGATATTAGCAGCAATTACAATAACTGGAAAGACGAAAATTGCACCATAGCCACCCAAAACTTAGACATGCTAAGAAATACAGCTAGGATTGGGGTTGATGATGGCGATGGCGGTAAACGCCTGATGACTGACGAAGAAAAACAAGAAAAAATAGACAGCATGGTTAAGCAACAAACAAAATATTGTAAAAAAGAAGAGTAAAATTTAACTAGCGATAGATAAGTTTTCTCGTTGGCTAGCACTGTCTCTATTTTGTAGATTATCTGATTTTTGAGCGCCTGAATTATCGCTAGCGAGACTCATTATCGCTAGCAGTTCAGCTTCGGCTGGAGCCACATCGCATGAATCCACAACCTCTTCTATGCTAGCACCCCGTTTTAATAAAATACTAGCCTGCTGATAAGTCTTTTCTTGATTTCCAGGTTGCAATTGAGTAATTTTATCCAATTCCACACTCGCAATTTCTTTACTCACAGAGTTTATTTTTCTGCCAATTCCTACATTACCACTATTAATCGCCTTTATTTCGTTTTTAATTTGAGAGATTTGCTTGGCTTGTTGTTTTTGAACGCGCGATGTTTTTGCTAGAACGACTATACTCATGATGATGATAAGCGATTGAATAACAATTATTTGATTCGCACTGATAATGTGCTGAAATAGCCATGTTTCCATTGTTCTTGCCTTATTAATAAACAACCCAATTGTTTAAAAGATGCTTTAAACTTGAGGTTGTGGTCAGTCGTTAATTATTTAAAAAATCCATTTCATCCCATTCCTCTTCACCCAATAATTTATTAAGATCGACCAGAATGAGTAGTTGCCCTTCTCTATGGGTCACGCCTTGTATGAACTTCGCAGAATCATCGTTTCCAACATTTGGCGTGGAATCGATATCGGAACGTTTCAGATAAACAACCTCAGCGACAGCATCAACTAATATACCGATTACTTGGTGATCCGTTTCAATGATTACTACTCGCGTATTCTCCGTGATCTCGATGGGCGGAAGCCCGAATCGTTGACAAGTATCAATAACCGTCACTACGTTGCCTCGCAAATTGATAATACCTAAAACGTAACTCGGTGCACCGGGCACTGGGGCGATATCACTAAATCGTAAAACCTCTTGAACCTCCATTACATTTATACCATAAGTCTCATTCGCTAAACGAAACGTGACCCATTGCAACACAGTGTCATCTGCTGAATCTTTTTTGTTACTAATACTTGGTTCTGCGCTCACGACAAATTTCCTATTTATTAACTAAAAGGTCAATTTTTTGTCAGTATTGATTGATTTGCCCTTTTTTTGACCTTTAATCACTATTAAAAAACAAATTGCAATATATATACCAACTAACAATTGAAGAGAGAAGAACAATAGCTTAACGACTCATCCATGGCATAAATGAATTCAGTTAAACTATTTTTCTTCTCTGTAAATATAGTAAAAATATGAGATTTTGCGCATTTATTTATGAAATAAAGCATATTAGTTTTGGCAAAGCCTTCCTGGGATTAGGTTTATCTTGAGTGGCATTCATACTCACTCATCAAATATCGATCGGTCTACATATTAATTAGTTATAAAATAAAGCATTGCTTGACCCCATTGCTAAGTGCGAGGTATATTCGCCTCATTAGCGCAGTACACTATTTATATTACTTTAATAAAATTTGACTAAACGACTGAATGAAAGCAATGCAAACAAAATTAATTAGCCTATTTTCTGTAGAGAGCACCTGCTCTGCTACTGAATCTAATATTGAGCTAGTGAAAGGTAGTTGGTGGCACTCTCATTTATAGAGAGGGTCAAGAATTGTTTGCTAGATTTATAATTTAAAACAATAAAAAACCCGCTCTGAGCGGGTTTTTTATTGTTTTAAATTCGTCTCAGGGCATCCAGATAAAACAAAAAAACTGTAATA
>JBMYPE010000112.1:0-6011 GCA_049600015.1 Kangiellaceae bacterium | reverse complement strand
CATCCTAGGTGGCCAATGAGTGAGATGCGAGTATAGAATCTAGTTCGATTGAGTTCTGATGTTGAGCAGCTCAACCACATTACTCCAATGCCTAATAATCACCACTAATGACAAAGTGCAAAGTGGTATAAACAACTCATATTTGAAGTGATAGGCAAAAATGGGAATAATCAGACTGGTGGTTATTGAGGCAATTGATGATCTACCAAAGGTGTATAAGGTGATCAGCCAGCTTCCAAAGATTAAAATGGCAAACGAAGAGATGACTAAGGCGACTACAGTCATCATACTTGCAACACCTTTTCCGCCTTTAAATCCAAAGTAAACTGGAAAGCAATGCCCTATGACCGTCATAACGCCCACCCATAAACTGGCTTCTCTGCCGTAATCGAGTTTATAAACTAAAACCATTGGTAAAGCGGTTTTAAGAAAATCACCCAATAGTGTTAAAAAGCCAACCAGTTTACCGCCAATGCGATGAACATTGGTTGCGCCTGCGTTATGTGAGCCAAGTGTTCGGGGGTCTGGAAGCGCGAATAGTTTACATACAATGATTGCAGATGAAATTGATCCAGCGAGATATCCAAATATTAGGCTAAGGCTAAAAAAGAGATCCATCATAATTATTGCAAGTGAAATAATGAGCTCTATTGTAAAACATCATGGATGCAAATAGTATGGGGTTTTTATTGGCAAAATTAATTCGAGTGATTAATGGATATCGTATTTATTAGAGATTTAGAAGTTAAAACCGTCATAGGCGTATTTGATTGGGAGCGTAAAATCAGGCAGCGGTTAGTGTTTAATATTGAATTAGGCACAGATTTTTCAGCCGCCGCGAAAACCGATGAATTAGAAGATACTTTAGACTACAAAGCAATTTCTCACGCGATAGAAGAATTTACTGAAGCGTCTAGTTATAAATTGGTGGAAGCTTTAATTTCTGATGTGGCAGATATGGTCATGAGAGAGTTTTTCGTAAAATGGCTTTCAATTACCTTAGATAAACCCGGAGCAGTGAGTTGTGCACGCAGTGTAGGCGTAAAACTAGAGAGAGGCACTAAGTGGTAGATGTATACATTGGTATAGGTAGCAATATAGAACCGGAGAAAAATTTTGATGCGGCTTATTCATTACTAACAAAAACTTATCCCAGCATTAAATTCTCCAGAACATTTAGATCCTCTGCGGTTGGTTTTGTGGGTGATGATTTTTATAACTCTGTGGCTAAGTTTAGTATTAATTTACATAATGACAGCTTGTTAGAAACTCTCCAAACAGAGTTAAACCGGTTAAAGAAAATAGAAAATAAACTAGGACGTTTGCGAGGCGATAAAAAATTTAGTTCGCGTGTTATGGATATAGATATTTTGTTATTTGGCGACTTAATTTGTGAACAGCCTATTCAATTACCCCGAGGTGAAATTACGGAAAATGCCTACGTTCTATGGCCAATGGCTGAAATCGCACCAAACTTAAAACATCCAACTGAAAATAAAAGCTACTCAGAGCTTTGGGAAAATTTTGATAAATCATCTCAGAAACTGGTAGTTTTGTAGCTTAACAAGATAAATCCCCCCTAACCCCCCTTCTCAAAGGGGGGAATGAGAAGAATGGACTGCCTCCCACTTTGCGAAGGGGGATTGAGGGGGATTTGGATTTTAAATTTTGAGAAGATTTATTCTAAATATACAAACTTCTTCCACCATCAACATTTATATTCGCGCCAGTGATGTAGGTTGCATCTAATAACAAAAAGGAAACAGCTTTGCTGATATCCGTTGCGTTTCCTACTCTTTTAATTGCAGTATTTTCTAATATTTTTAGTCGTTGATTTTTCTGTTCTTCGGATTCATTTTCTGGCCACAATATTGCGCCTGGAGAAACGCTGTTAATTCGAATGTTTGGTGAAAACTCTAATGCGAGTTGTTTAGTCAGTTCTAATAGAATTGATTTGCTCGCAACATAAACAGAATGATCGATATGTCCTCGCTGGGCATAAATGTCAGCGAGATTGACGATGGCTCCTTTTCGTTTTTTAATTTCTTCACGCACCAATAGAATTAGTTTTTTCGCTTGAGTCGCATTCACTTTAAGTATTTTATGAAATTGTGATTCGTCAGTTTGCTGAATGGGCATTGGGTAAAATATAGACGCATTATTAACCAAATAATCGATCCTATTAAAATGAGTCAGTGTTTTATCAATGATGTATTTGGGTGCAATATTCTCTGATAAGTCTTTTTGAATAACATAAGCACTGCACTTTCGTTTAACATTTAAGTCCGCCGCTAATTGATCTGCGTCTAATTTTGAATGGTTGCAATGGAGCGAGATATTAATACCTCGCTCATGCAATTCTAAAGCGATTGATTTACCAATTCTTTTAGATGCACCGGTAATTAATGCAACTGGATAATTATTTGGATCAATGGTCATTTCTTATTTGTGTTAGGTGAGTTAAGTCAGTTATTCTTTACTTATCATTTTAGTTTTCATTAAATCGATTTTTTAAATGGCATTTATTTCAAATCTGCAACAAAGTGGAACGGCCAACGCTAGTTTAGAATTTAAAATTAGCGCGGAAGCATCTGCTATTTCTAATGAATTATCTGAGCGAATTAAAACCAGAATTAAGAATAATGGTCAACCAATCGATTTTCAGACGTTTATGCAAATGGCTTTGTATGAACCCCAACTTGGATACTATCAGAATAATCTACACAAGTTTGGTGAAAAAGGTGATTTTATCACCGCACCAGAATTGAGTAGTCTTTTTGCAGATTGTATCGCGGAATCAATGAGTGATACTTTAAATAAGAATGGGGTTTCTTCCATACTTGAAGTAGGGGCGGGTAGTGGTCGACTGGCGGTTGATTTGATCAAAGCGCTGAGCAGCCAAAAAAATGAACCCAGTCAATATTACATTCTAGAAACTTCCGCTTCTTTGCAGGCGCAACAAAAACAATTAGTTGAAAAAGAATGTCCAGACTATCTAAGCAAAGTCATTTGGCTTTCGGAATTACCAAAAGATTTTGCCGGAATTATCATTGCTAATGAGGTCATTGATGCGATTCCTTGCCAAATCATTGAAAAAACGGAACAGGGTTGGTTTTATCGAGACGTTGATTGTGAAAATGATTTACTCCGAGAATGCTTAGGAAAAGCGGTTAATTCTGATGAATTACCTTGTTTCCTCAAACAGCAGGATGCAGAAGAACAATATTTGACGGGTTATAAAACAGAGATTAGAAAACAAGCGTCGGGTTGGCTTTCAGCATTATCAAACAGCTTATCGAGCGGACATATTTTACTCATCGATTATGGTTATCCAAGTTCGGAGTTTTACCACCCTCAAAGAACCCAAGGAAGCTTGACTTGCTTTATTAACCATCATAGTCATGCTGATTATTTGCAAGCTATTGGGCTGCAAGACATCACTGCTCATGTTGATTTTACCGATATTGCTACAGTGTCGGATAAGCTTGGCCTTCAAGTCGGTGGATTTACAACCCAGGCTGGATTTTTATTAGAAAATGGGATTCTAGAGAAATCCGAAGCTTGGTTAATGTCTAATGAAAATGCTGCCAATGATATTGATCGATATAAAATTAGCCTACAATTGCAAAAGCTGATGATGCCAGGTCAAATGGGCGAGGTATTAAAGGTGATGTGTTTATCTAAACTGCAAAATAAGAATGATGTCGTTGGTAAAAATGCAGAAATATCGTTAAAAGGTTTCTCAATGCAAGATCAATTGCGACGCTTATAGTAAAATTCGTTTTTCAATGATTTAAAGCTTCTAGCTCATTATGCACACGAATAAAATTCTTCTTATTATCACCTTATTGTTAATCAGTCCTTGGGTACAAGCGGCGGAGCTAGTTAGTTGGAAGAGCTATTTAGCAGTAGCCATGAGCATTGCTGCTATTGGCGGTTATATTTTAAGTATGCGCAATGAAAAAGCCGAAGGCAGAATGGCCAAGATAATCTTAGGTGGGGTTTACTTTTGGTTAATCACTTTTGCTGAGTTAATTGTTCTCGCTGCGATATACCATTTTACTAGCTAAATAACTATTAGAATTAGAATCACAAGAATAAAAATTATAGGAATAAAAATATGGATTGGTTACAAGCCGTTCTTTTGGCGATTTTACAAGGCTTAACTGAGTTTTTACCCATTTCAAGTTCGGCGCATTTAATTCTACCCTCGCAACTATTGGGATGGGCTGAGCAAGGTTTAGCTTTTGATGTGGCGGTTCACGTTGGTTCACTAGTGGCGGTTTTGATTTACTTTAGGGTAGAAGTTATCAATATGATTAAAGCTTGGTTTTCATGGGTGTTTAAAGGCGAAAAGTCAGCAGATGGTCGATTAGTATGGGCAGTTATTTGGGGAACTTTTCCTGTTGGTATTGTTGGTATTTTATTTAGTTATTTTGATTTAGTAGAAACTCATTTACGCGCTACAGAAGTGATAGCCGCCACCACAATTATCTTCGCATTAGTTTTATGGTGGGCAGATAACCGCGCTAAAGAAGTGAGAAGTGAAACTAGCCTGACAGCAAAAGATATTTTATTTATTGGTTGTGCACAAGCTATCGCTTTAATTCCTGGTACGTCAAGATCAGGCATAACAATGACAGCAGGCTTATTACTCGGCTTAACAAAAAGTGCAGCGGCGAGGTTTTCATTTCTGTTATCAATACCTGCGATTATTTTACCGGGCGGGTTAAAGTCTTATGAACTTGCGTCTGGGGAAATGCCAGTCGATTGGGATTTGATTTTGTTGGGTTCAGTTGTATCAGCGATTGCTGCGTTAGCTTGTATTCACTACTTTTTAATTTTATTAGATAAAATTGGTTTTAAGCCGTTTATTTATTATCGGTTATTGCTTGGCGTGGCTTTGATTATTGTTATTTCAGTTTAATCACAATTGTTTTTTTGATAACCAAGTTTATGTTCTACTAATACGATACCGCTCGTATTGATAATTGATACTTTAGAGAGCCGCCTTGTAATGTTTTTTTAGTGATATAAAACTACTGTTTATTCAAAACTATTAACAGCCACATTATGATTATGGACGATAAATCTCGCGAGATAACTGGAAAAATATTCATTTATATTTCTATTTTTTTGTATCTTACGTCTTTAATAAATTTAGCTATTTCAGCTACCAAAAGTGATTATTATGGATGGGAAGTTCTGTTGGTTGGCGGATTCCAAACATTTATTAGTTTATTGGGATTTGTTAACGGAATTGGTGAATTATCAATTCAAACCTCAATCGAATACCTAACACTGGCTTTACCTTGGTTAGCCAATGTATCAATGATAGTAACAAGCTTGCTTTTTTTTTGTGGTTCAAAGTTTTGTCGATTTTTTGCAATAATAAGTATAGTGTGTGTTGGAATATTCTTTACCTTTCCAAAAGCAGTAATTGGTAATGAAATTTCTATCGTGAATGTTCAACCTCAAATTGGAGCTTATTTATGGGCATTGACAGCTGTTTTATTGTTAGTCGCTACATTGGTTAAAAAATATGAAGCAAGATCAAATATGGAAATATAAGCATTAGGTTTATTTTCTGGGTATCAAGATCAAACTTGAACTAAGTTGAGTTTCAAAAATGAGACTTTTCTAGTTACCTTTAAAAAGTTTAGCAACAACCCTAACCCGCTCACTATACATCTGTTCACCAATCTGCTTTCCTTCAAACCCAGCATCCACAATGTCTTTACTAGAAACGCTTTTAAAAGCCTCAAACGCTTTTCTCATTAAATCAATTTGTGGGTATGGACGTTTTTCAAATCCTGTTCGGCCTCTAAAATCAGCTTCGCAAGCGACTAAGAATTTTTCAAATCGTTCTGGTTTTCTTATTGAGTCTGTTTTTTCCAATACTTTTACAATGGTTTTAGGTTTTAGCTCTTCAATTTTATGTAAGTGCAAATGAAATTCACTGACTATTTTTGCAAGTTGCTCAAACTCTTTAGGTGCTTTAAGACGTTTGC
>JBMYPE010000111.1:0-6040 GCA_049600015.1 Kangiellaceae bacterium | reverse complement strand
TCTCTTCATCTAAATGTTAGTAAAAGATCTCAAATTCTTGAATTAAAGCATTGTAATATTTAATTCTAATTTTTTTATCACGTAGCGCCTCTTGATAATCCGTAAAAACAAACGCCAAGTAAACACCAAAAAAGACAATAAAAAATTCAAAAAAATATTTTTTAGAACGAGAGCTTAACAACAAAGATTTTTTCTCAACACTACTTGATTGACTGTCTGAACTTTGACCGATCATGATTAATAATTCCGTCAATTTATACGATCTATTGATTAACTAAGTATATCACTATACTTTGGTAATTTTACAAGTACAAAATAATGCTACAATTGAAAAATCTATACTGAAACACTTATCTGCTAGTGAGCTTCTTATAGCTGTTAGTGTAGATTTACACTAACCCATCCAAAATCCTTTTCGATGTGAAACGCCTAAAACTTTTTTGCATACGGCACAAAAATACACATATCGACGCCCTAAAAATGCCGAAACAGATTGGTAATGAATAGTTTCTTGCGGTTCGCTGCAATGTGGACAAATAGGGGTGGAACTTTTATCTTCTGTTAGTTTAATCATCTTATCTTCTCAATAAAGCCATTTCTGTTGGCTATGTTTAAGGTGAGTGCAGTTAATTCTGCGCGAATAAATTACGCTTAATTTTAAACTAAATGTAATCGTTCGTGATAGATAGACGAAGTAAATCTTGATTTATTCCTTAAAAAACCGTAAGAAAAATATAGATACTATAAGAACGCTTTATAAGCTAAGTTATTGGTTTCTTCTTGCCATTCATATCCGAGTTCTTTTAGGTGTCTAAAAAACTCTAGTTGTTGGCTTTCTTCTACATCAAAACCCGCTAAAACTTGCCCAAAGGCTGCTCCATGATTTCTGTAATGAAATAAAGAAATATTCCAAAGTTCGCCTAGTTTGTTTAAGAAATTTTCTAATGCACCAGGGTACTCTGGAAATTGAAACTGAAATATTCGTTCGTTCGAATTTTTTGAGCTTCCGCCACCAATCATATAGCGAATATGCAGTTTTGCTAATTCGTTTTCGGTTAGATCTTCTACTCGATAGTTGGCACTTTTTAAATCTTCCAACAAATTTGATCTTTCATTGACATCTTCACCTAAACGTACACCTACAAAAATGTGTGCGTTTTTCTTTTTACTATCAATTGAATTTTGATCATTGTTAGAGTATCGGTAATTAAACTCGGTAATCACTCGACCTTGCAAGCTTTTGCAAAACTTTCTAAAGCTACCTTTTTCTTCTGGAATGGTGACCGCTAAAACAGCTTCTTTTTTCTCGCCTAGTTCACAGCGTTCGGAAACATATCGTAGATTATGAAAACTCATATTGGCGCCAGACAAAATTGCCGTTTGCACTTTGTTTGATTCCAGATCATTTGATAAATTATATTTTTTTAAACCGGCTAATGACAAAGCGCCGGCTGGTTCTGCTATAACTCTGGTTTGTTCAAATATATCTTTAATAGCCGCACAAATTTCATCGCTATTAACCGTAATTACTTGATCGCAATATTGTTGAATCAAATTGAATGTTTGAGTTCCAATTCGTTTTACTGCTACACCATCGGCAAATAATCCAACGTGCTCTAAATCAATTGGTTCTTTCGCTTTTAAGGCTGCGATTAAACAGGCAGAATCTTCCGCCTCAACACCAATTATTTTTGTACTTGGCGATAATTGTTTTATGTAAGCCGCCATACCAGCCAACAAACCGCCGCCACCAACGGGAATAAAAACAATGTCAATTTGAGATTGTTGTTTTAGTAATTCCTGACCAACCGTACCTTGACCAGCGATGACATCTAAATCATCAAATGGATGAATTATTTGTAGGTTATTTCTTTTTGCATAATCTATTGATTTTTTTTGCGCTTCATCAAAACTTTTACCCGTCAGTATGACGTTGCCACCTAGCCGTTTTACATTGTCTACTTTTATATCCGGTGTGGTAATTGGCATAAAAATAGTTGCTTTGATGCCTAATTGACTGGCTGCTAATGAAAGTCCTTGCGCGTGATTTCCAGCAGAGGAGGCGACGACTTCTTTGTACTGCGTGTGTGCATTTTCATTGACTAAACTGGCTAACTTATTATAAGCGCCTCTTATTTTGAATGATTGAACGGCTTGTTGATCTTCTCGTTTTAAAAAGATTTGCTGATTAAGCTGTGAAGACAACTTACTCATATGCGTTAATTCAGTTTCTTTTGCGATGTCATAAACTTTGGCGCACAAAATTTTTCGCAAAAAGTCGAGACCGGTTAACTTAGTACCACTATTTTTTTGCGCTAGTGTGTTATTTAATTTTGACATGCCAGCCTATCTAACTCTATTCTGGAGAGTGCGGAGAAGGAACTGAGTCGATATTTAAACTATCAGTATAATTATCAAGAAGCTCTCTATTTCTTACTGCACCTTTGTCAGCGCTAGTTGCTAACATGGCATAATTTTTCAGAGCGTAGCTAATGGGTCTGACTCTATTTTTTGGTCGCCAAGCATTTGCACCGAGAGAGTTCATCTCTTTTTTTCTTGTTTCTAATTCTTGCTCAGAAATATCTAATTGGATACTTCGATTAGGAATGTCTATTTTTATTTGATCGCCATTTTTTATTAAAGCAATGGTTCCGCCGCTTGCCGCTTCTGGTGATATGTGCCCGATTGATAAACCAGATGTGCCACCAGAAAAACGACCATCTGTGATTAACGCACACTCTTTTCCTAACCCCATAGATTTTAAATAAGTAGTTGGGTATAACATCTCTTGCATACCAGGACCGCCTTTGGGACCTTCATAACGAATAACAACCACTTCACCAGCAACAACATCACCAGCCAAAATACCTTTTACTGCATCGTCTTGACTTTCAAAAACGTGAGCCGGCCCAGTAAAAGTTAAGTTTTCTTTTTCAACACCAGCAGTTTTTACAATACAGCCATCGACAGCTAAGTTGCCACTGAGAACAGCTAGCCCACCCTCTTGAGAAAAGGCTTTATCAACGCTTCTAATACAACCACTTTCTCTATCCGCATCTAAACTATCAAATCGGCAGTTTTGACTAAAAGCTTTTGTGGTTCTAATTCCAGCGGGGCCTGCTCTAAAGAATTCTAGAATGTCTTTATTTTTAGTTTGTGTAATATCGTATTCTTCAATTAAGTTTTGCAAAGATGTGCCAAGAATATTGGTGGCATCTTTATTTAATAATCCTGCGCGAAATAGTTCCCCCAAGATTGCAATAACACCGCCCGCTCGATGCACGTCTTCCATATGGTATTCTGGTGTTGAAGGAGCCACTTTACATATATGAGGTACTTTTCTTGATAGGCGATCGATGTCATCCATATTAAAATCAACATCACCTTCTTGGGCCGCTGCGACTAAATGCAAAATCGTATTAGTTGAGCCACCCATCGCAATATCTAAACTCATGGCATTTTCAAAGGCGGCTTTAGTCGCAATATTTCTTGGTAACGCAGTTTCATCATCGTCTTGATAATAGCGATTCGCTAAAGCAACAATTTGCTTTCCTGCATCAAGAAATAATGATTCTCTGTCGGTATGAGTTGCTAACATGGATCCATTTCCAGGAAGTGCCAAACCTAACGCTTCTACTAAACAGTTCATTGAGTTGGCGGTGAACATTCCTGAACAAGATCCACAGGTGGGACAGGCGCTTCGCTCTATTTGATTGCTGTCCTCATCATTCACAGTTGGATCAGCGCCTTTAATCATGGCATCAACTAAATCTAGCTTAATGATTTGGTCGGAAAGTTTTGTTTTCCCTGCCTCCATGGGACCACCGGAAACAAAAATGACTGGAATATTTAATCTCAAGGCTGCCATTAACATACCGGGAGTTATTTTGTCGCAATTAGAAATGCAAACGATTGCGTCTGCGCAGTGGGCGTTCACCATATATTCAACTGAATCTGCGATTAAATCTCGCGATGGTAAACTATAAAGCATGCCAGAGTGACCCATCGCAATTCCATCATCCACTGCAATGGTATTAAATTCTTTCGCAACGCCACCCGCTTTTTCAATTGCTCCGGCGACTAACTGCCCCATATCTTTTAAATGCACGTGACCAGGAACAAATTGCGTGAAGGAATTCGCCACCGCAATAATAGGTTTATCAAAGTCGGCGTCAGTCATTCCAGTTGCGCGCCATAATGCGCGTGCGCCTGCCATATTTCTACCTTGTGTGGTGGTTGCGGATCGTAATCTTGGCACTATTGAAACCTATCATTTATATAAATAAGAAATGAAAAGACAAAGGTTTTTTTACCACAGAGGGCACAGAGTAAAAATAATGAAAGGGTTTAATAAAACTGTACTAACCGATCTTTGCTCTATGATCTCTGTGCCTCTGTGGTGAAATTTATTTATCTTTTCCAATACTTTAAACTTCTTCTAACCAGCCATATTTATCTTCGGTGGTTCCATCGAACAATCCAAAAAATAATGACTGCATTTTTTTAGTAACTGGGCCTCTTGTACCTTCGCCCACATTCATTCTATCGACACTTTTTACTGGCACGACTTCTGTTGCAGTTCCAGTCATAAAAATTTCATCTGCTAAATATAAAGCATCCCTTCCGATCACTTCTTCTTTCACTTGATAGCCATTGTCTTGAGCTAATGTGATGACTGCATCACGTGTTAATCCTTGTAAAATTGAAGCAGTTCCAGGCGGTGTGTAAATGATATTTTTTCGGACTAGAAATACATTTTGTCCTGCTCCTTCACTGACATAATTATTAACATCGAGCGCGATACCTTCTGTATAACCATGTCTAGAAGCTTCACCAGAAATAAGTTGTGATGACAAATAATTACCACCAGCTTTAGCAGCGGTTGGCATAGTGTTTGGCGCGAGGCGATTCCAACTAGAAACACCAACATCGACACCTTTTTCAACCGCATCTTCACCTAAATAAGCACCCCAAGGAAAAGCAGCAATGATAATATCGCAAATCGCATCTTCTGGTGGACGAAGTCCCATTCCGACTTCACCTAAAAATATCAAAGGTCTTAAGTAGGCAGATTGTAAATTGTTTTTCTTCACCGCGTCTTTACAGGCTTGGATGACTTCCTCTTTTTTGAAAGGGATTTTCATGCGGTAAATTTTTGCCGAATCAAACAGTCGATCAATGTGCTCTTCAAGCCGAAAAATGCAAGTTCCTTTGAGAGTTTCGTAAGCACGTATTCCTTCAAAAACAGATGAGCCGTAATGTAACGCATGGCTCATCACATGAACGGTTGCATCTTTCCAAGGAATAAATTTTCCGTTTGACCAAATCAGATCGGAATTTACTTTTGCCATAGTTTGTTCAATCCTGTTTTTAACTTTTTAGTTAGTTTATTGCTGAATCTTGTCAGCTATTATTTATTGAATTCAAATTTAAATATATGCTTGCTGTCTATTGGTAGATAAACTTCTTTTTTCAAAACGTCTGTGACTCAGATTAACATGCTTGATATCAAATAACTTGCTTAATTGATTAAATAATTTTTGCATCTCATTATCTCTGGATGGTTCTGCACATTCCTTTAAATTGACGGTTAACTGTATGTTTAACTTACTTTCATCGTCGCAAGTTTTTACATTGAGACCGGAAACCGCATAGCCCCTAAATCGAGTAACTTGAAGTAATTTTTCTAATACAGTTGGTTGATTATCCGCAAAAATTTCTATCGCAAAGTCTTCGCTATTCATCATTTTCTCCTAGGCGGTTTTCTCGATCATTTTATCGTTGGCGGTATTTGGTGGAACCAAAGGCCAAACATTATCTAAAGCGTCTATTTTTACATGCAACAAATACGCCTTTTTGCAATCTAGCATTTCCCCTAGCGCATCGCTTACTTCGCTAGCATCGGTAATTGTCTTTGCCTTAATATCAAAAGAGCGAGCAAGCATGACAAAATCTGGATTATCTGAAAGCTCAGTTTCACTAAAACGCCGGTTAAAAAATAACTCCTGCCATTGTCTAACCATGCCGAGTCGGCTGTTAT
>JBMYPE010000110.1:0-6063 GCA_049600015.1 Kangiellaceae bacterium | reverse complement strand
AGACTGAGTCAAAAAAAGTAGAAATAAAAAAGGCTAAACCCAAAAAACAATCAAAAAAGAAACAGGAAATTAAACCCGAACCGGTTATTCATTTGAATCCATCAAATGCAGCTAAACAAAATAAGAATATTAATTTAGAAAAAGAACTTGAAGCTATTGAAAAGGAAATTGAAGACGACCTGCAAAAACCAAATCTGACAGAAAAAGTCGTACCGCAAAGCAAAGGAAATGAAAAACAATCTGAAGGCAAACCTTCCACTAAGAAAAAGACTGTTGATGATAGTAATATGTCAAGTTTAGAACGCGCTATGCTAAGGAGTTCAGATAATGGCGAATGAAGTTTGCTTTAGAACTCTAGATCAAGATACACCCTGGTCTTTGGAAGCTTACGAAAGTGTTGGCGGGTATTCGAGTTTAAAAAAGATAGCCAGTGGCGAGTTGAATTTTGAAAAAATTATTGATGAATTAAAACTCTCAGCTTTACGTGGACGCGGCGGAGCAGGCTTTCCAACGGGGTTAAAATGGAGTTTTATGCCACGCAATATGCCTGGACAAAAGTATGTCGTCTGCAATTCCGATGAAGGAGAGCCGGGGACTTTTAAAGACCGAGATATCCTTAGATATAATCCTCACCAATTGATTGAAGGTATGGCTATTGCTGGATACGTAATGAATGCCACGGTAGGCTATAACTATATGCGTGGAGAGTTTTATGAACCTTTTGATCGCATGGAACAGGCATTAAAAGAAGCGAGAGATAAAAATTACATCGGCGATAATATTTTAGGTGCAGGGTTTGATTTTGAATTACACAATCATTTAGGTGGTGGTGCTTATATTTGTGGTGAAGAAACTGCATTGATTGAATCTTTGGAAGGTAAAAAAGGTCAACCAAGATTTAAACCACCATTTCCAGCCAATTACGGCGTGTTCGGCCGACCAACTAATGTAAATAATACTGAAAGTTATGCTTCTGTTCCTGCAATTTTGCAGCATGGCGGTCAGTGGTTTTTAGATCTTGGAAAACCAAACAATGGTGGAACCAAGATTTTTTCTGTTTCGGGTCATGTGAACAATCCTGGTAATTTTGAAATCAATTTAGGTACACCTTTTTCGGAGCTTCTTGAGACTGCTGGTGGAGTGCTAGGTGGAAACAAATTAAAAGCGGTGATTCCCGGTGGTTCGTCTTCTCCAATATTAACAGCCGATGAAATGATGGCAATTACCATGGATTATGACGCAATTGGAAAGGCAGGATCAATGTTGGGTTCTGGTGCGGTTATGGTCATGGATGAAACGACCTGTATTGTCGAGTTAGCAAAACGAGTGGCTTATTTTTACTACGAAGAATCTTGCGGACAATGCTCGCCCTGTCGCGAAGGAACAGGCTGGATGTATCGAGTCATAAAACGTATTCATTCTGGTGAAGGTAAAGCCGAAGACCTAGAGAATTTGGAACGGGTAGCCAGTAATATTATGGGGAGAACCATCTGCGCATTAGGTGATGCGGCGGCAATGCCTGTTAAAGGTTTCTTACGTGCCTTTAAACATGAATTTGAATATATGATTGAGCATAAAAGAAGCTTAGTTAAAGGATAGTGAAAAGGTAAATTAAAAAAAGAATGGGCAAAGTAAATATAGAAATAGATGGTAAGAAGATCGAAGCAGATGTCGGTTCAATGATTATTGAAATTGCCGACAAAGCTGATATTTATATTCCAAGATTTTGTTACCACAAAAAATTATCTGTAGCAGCTAATTGCCGTATGTGCATGGTTGATGTATCTAACTTACCTAAAGCGGTTCCTGCCTGCGCAACACCCGTTGCTGATGGCATGGTGGTTAATACGCAGTCACAAAAAGCGTTAGATGCTCAAAAATCCGTGATGGAATTTTTGTTAATTAACCATCCTTTAGATTGTCCAGTTTGTGATCAAGGTGGTGAATGTGAATTACAGGACCTTTCAGTTGGCTATGGTGAAGATGTTAGTCGATATTCTGAAGG
This sequence comes from Kangiellaceae bacterium, assembly GCA_049600015.1. Taxonomy (GTDB): domain Bacteria; phylum Pseudomonadota; class Gammaproteobacteria; order Enterobacterales; family Kangiellaceae. The sequence continues at coordinate 4,058 of JBMYPE010000110.1, read as the reverse complement.
TAAACGCGTAGTAAAAGATAAAAATTTAGGTCCTCTTATTTCAACTGATATGACTCGATGTATTCATTGTACTCGATGTGTTCGATTCGGCCAGGAAGTGGTCGGCATCAGAGAAATGGGAGCAACTGGTCGTGGTGAGCATGTGGAAATAGGAACTTTTATTGAGTCAACAATGGATTCTGAAGTTTCTGCCAACATAATTGATCTTTGCCCTGTAGGGGCTTTAACGGCTAAACCATCTCGTTATAAAGCGAGAGCTTGGGAAATCAGAGAGTCTTCTTCAATCGCCGCGCATGATTGTTTAGGATCTAACGTGAATGTTCATCAAAGACGAAATGAAATTATTCGAGTCGTACCAAAAGAAAACGAATCCATTAATGAAGTTTGGCTATCGGATAGAGATCGTTTTTCCTATCAAGCGTTAACAGAAGGTGAAAGACTGCTTAAACCTCGCATTAAAAAAGACGGCGAATGGCAAGATACCGATTGGCAAACGGCTTTAAACTATGCTGCCAATGAAATGAAGCGAATTATTGGCGCTTCAAATGGAGAACAGTTTGGAGCGTTAGTGAGTAATAACTCAACAACCGAAGAAAGTTACTTAGCTCAAAAGTTATTGCGCGGTCTGGGTTGCGACAATATTGATTTTAGAACCCGTCGTAGAGATTTCTCTGGCGATGGAATGGGTAATATTCGCTCAGGGCTAAATTTTCCAATGCAAGATTTGGATACAATGGATGCGACTCTGTTAATTGCTGGCGATTTACGACAAGAGCAGCCTTTAACCGCATTGAGAGTAAGAAAGTCGACAGGTTTTGGTAGTGCTATGGCGATTAACCCATTTGATGGGGAATACAATTTTAGACTAGATATTGAACTACAGCCGGAACCACACCTGTTAGCTCAAGAATTTGCGTGTGTGTTAAAGGCAGCCATTGAACTAAAAGGAGATTCTTATTCTTTGTCTGCCGATTTAAAAGAGTGGTTGATCAAAACTCAACCTAAAGAAGAACATTCTGAAATAGCTAAAACATTAATTGATGGTGAAAATTCCTGTGTGTTGGTAGGGGTTTACGCCCAAGAACACCCTCAAGCAGAGATTATTAATTGGCTAGCAGAGCAGGTCGCAGAAGTAACAGATTCTTGCTGGGGTTACATGACACAAGGATGTAATGCTGCTGGCAATAAAATGGCAGGAGCAATTCCAAATCATATTGAAGTGAGTGGGCGGGGCACCGATGGGAAGAACGCTAAGCAAATGATACATGATGGATTAAAAGGGTATTTACTACATAATTGTGAGCCTGACGTGGAGAGTATTTGGGCTGATAAAGCACTTAAGAGTTTTAAAGAGGCTGAGTGCGTCATCGCCTTGACTTCCTATGCGGATGGTCGTATTTCTGAATATGCCACAGTTATGTTACCTATTGCAGGTTGTTTTGAAACATCAGGAACTTATATAAATGTAGAGGGGCATTGGCAGTCTTTTGCAGCAGCAGTTTCTGCTCCAGGTGAATCTCGGCCAGCTTGGAAAGTTTTAAGAGTATTAGGTAATATTTTAGAACTAAAAGATTTTGAGTATGAATCTTCTACTCAAATTTGTGAAGAGTTAAGAGAGAAATTCGAGCAAGTGGGTGAGAAAAAAGTTGCAAGAAAAACGCCATCTCCTTTAACCGTTGCTAACGAGCTAGACACCTCTAGGGATTCTCTGGGTTTGTATCGCGTTGATCCGATGGTTCGAAGAGCCAGTGCTTTACAAAAAACACCCAATGCCTCAACTCATCATATTAGTATTTCGAGGGTTAAGACATGAATGAAATTGACCTAGTTGAGTGGGCAATAACTCTATTTTGGATTTTAGCCAAAATAGTGATGATCATTCTCCCTTTAGTTTTGGCTGTCGCATACGCTACTTATGCCGAAAGAAAATTGATCGGTTACATGCAATTAAGGCTTGGACCTAACCGAGTTGGTCCAAAAGGTTGGTTACAACCAATCGCTGACACCGTTAAATTAATAATGAAAGAAATTGTGGTTCCGCAAGGTTCCAGTAAAGTTTTGTTTATTGTTGCACCTATTCTATTCATTGGACCCTCATTTGCCGCATGGGCTGTTGTGCCATTTGATGCTGGATTGGTTCTATCTAATATCAATCTAGGCTTACTGTATATCCTAGCAATGACTTCTATTGGTGTTTACGGTGTAATCATTGCTGGATGGGCGTCTAATTCTAAATATGCTTTCTTAGGAGCTATGCGCTCAGCGGCGCAAATAGTTTCTTATGAATTAGCTATGGGGTTTGCGTTGGTCGGCGTGTTAATGTGTTCACAGTCGACTAATCTTGGCGATATAGTGGTTGGGCAATCTGGTGGATTTTGGCAATGGTATTTCATTCCGTTGTTTCCACTACTAGTTGTTTACTGGATTTCCGGTGTAGCAGAAACTAACCGCGCTCCATTTGATATGGCGGAGGGCGAGTCAGAAATTGTTGCTGGATTTCATGTTGAGTACGGCGGCATGGCTTTCTCGTTATTTTTCCTCGCTGAATACGCTAACATGATCTTAATTTCGGTATTGACAGCGATTATGTTTTTTGGGGGTTGGCTGTCACCTTTCGAAGGCATGGGAATTCTCGAAGATGCGACTGCTTGGATACCTGGTACTTTATGGTTGCTAATTAAAGCTTCACTGTTTTTATTTGGACTATTTTGGTTACGTGCTACTTTCCCAAGATTCAGATACGACCAGATTATGCGTTTAGGTTGGAAAATATTTATACCTGTGACATTAGTGTGGCTTCCTGTAGTTGCTATTTGGATCAAACTTAATGTTTGGCCTTTTAATTAGATAAAAATTATGCAAAAAGAATTTAAAAAGTTATTAAATAGTTTTTTACTTTTAGAGTTGCTAAAAGGCTTGTCTGTCACCTGGAAAAACATGTTCCGCAAAAAAGTCACAATACAATACCCAGAAGAAAAAACACCGCAGTCACCACGATTTAGAGGATTACATGCTTTACGTAGTTATCCAAACGGTGAAGAGCGTTGTATAGCATGCAAATTATGTGAGGCAGTATGCCCTGCGGCCGCAATTACGATAGAAGCAGGTGTTCGAGAAAGTGATGGTTCAAGACGAACCACTAAGTATGAAATAGATTTGTTTAAATGTATATTTTGCGGATTTTGTGAAGAATCATGCCCAGTCGATTCAATTGTTGAAACTCGGGTGTTTGATTATCATTTTGAGGAGCAAGGAGCACAAATAATGACTAAAGAAAAATTGTTGGAAATTGGTCATGTGTATGAAGCTCAATTGGCGGAAGATATTGAATCAGATGCAAAATATCGCTAGTGAATATATAAATTTTATAGAGAATGTATAAATGAGTTTTCAATTAATTGTCTTTTATTCCTTTGCCGCTTGGCTGATATATTCAGCTTTGATGGTGATCAGTAGTAAAAACTCAGTGAAGGCTGCTTTATTTTTAGTTTTAACTTTTGCTAGTGCATCAGCGATATGGCTACTTTTAGAAGCTGAATTTTTAGCTCTTAGTTTGGTGGTAGTTTACGTTGGCGCTGTTATGGTTTTGTTACTCTTTGTAGTAATGATGATGGACATAGATTATGCAGCTTTAAGACAAGGTTTTGTGAAAAAATTACCGCTCGCAATTGTTATTTCTGTTGTTTTCTTCGGGTTACTATTTTCATTTATTAATTATGGTGATTTTAATAGTGAGCAATATCCCATACCCGCGCCTCAAGCAGAAGGCTATTCAAATATCAAAGAGTTAGGTCGTGTTTTATACACTGAGTATGTGATTGCATTTGAACTCGCTGCAATCATATTATTAGTCGCAATTATATCTGCCATTGCACTCACTTTTAGAGGGCGCAAACATCGCAAGGCACAGGTTATAAGTCAGCAGTTAAAAGCAAACAAAGCCAACAGATTAAAAATAGTAAAAATGGAAGCTTCCATTGATTCGACTGATAGTGAGGACTCTCATCCAAAAGGTGATCAAGAACAGCAGGAAAATGAAGGAGAATCAAAATGATTGG
>JBMYPE010000109.1:0-6105 GCA_049600015.1 Kangiellaceae bacterium | reverse complement strand
CACTTTGGAATCTGGCAAACCAGCCATTGTCAGAAAAAATATTGGCGGTAAAGCAATAAAAATGATTTACACAGACGGAGCGGATGCCAGTTCTGCTCACGATAAATCGGTTGATACAGTGGAAGTGGATATGAGTGAACGTCAAGTCTACTGTATCACCAATGAAGAGGTTCAAGAGCTAGCCAAGCAAGCAGTTATTATCGAAAAACACTATAAAAGACCTATGGATATCGAGTGGGCAAAAGATGGAGCAGATGGAAAACTCTATATTGTACAAGCACGGCCAGAAACGGTTAGAAGTCGTGATGATGGTAAAGTAATTGAGCGCTTTGTTTTAGAAAATACGTCAAAGGTAATTGCTACCGGTCGTTCTATAGGACAAAAAATTGGAAAAGGCGCGGCTCGATTGATCAATGATTTATCAGAAATGAACAAAGTACAAGAAGGCGATGTTTTAGTCACCGATATGACCGATCCTGATTGGGAGCCGATAATGAAACGCGCTTCCGCAATTGTTACTAACCGCGGTGGGCGTACTTGTCACGCTGCAATTATTGCAAGAGAGTTGGGTATTCCTGCAGTTGTTGGTTGCGGAGATGCAACCGATTTAATTACACCCGATCAAGAAATTACCGTTTCTTGCGCAGAAGGCGACACCGGTAATATCTATGAAGGTTTATTAGATTTTAAAGTAAATCATAGTCAAATTGATAACATGCCAGATCTACCATTTAAAATCATGATGAATGTCGGTAATCCGGATCGAGCTTTTGATTTTGCATCCTTGCCTCATTTTGGGATTGGATTGGCAAGATTAGAATTTATCATTAATCGAATGATTGGTGTTCATCCTCGAGCCTTATTAGAATTCGATCAATTGCAAGATGAAGATTTAATTGAAACGATTAAAGAACAGATGGCAGGCTATGCAGATCCTGTTTCATTTTATGTTGATAAATTAGTTGAAGGTATTTCTACACTTGGTTGTGCTTTTGCACCAGAAAAAGTCATCGTAAGAATGTCTGACTTTAAATCAAATGAATATGCAAACTTGATTGGTGGACATTTGTACGAGCCAGAAGAAGAAAACCCTATGATAGGCTTTAGAGGTGCTTCTCGTTATATTTCTGATGAATTTAGAGCTTGTTTTGAGCTTGAATGCCAGGCAATTAAGCAAGTGAGAAACACAATGGGATTAACAAATGTAGAAATAATGATTCCTTTTGTGAGAACGCTTGATGAAGCGCGTCAAGTAATAGAGCTTTTGGAAGAAAATGATTTAAAGCGTGGCGTAAATGGTTTGCGAGTGATCATGATGTGTGAACTTCCTTCTAACGCGCTAATGGCAGATGAATTTTTAGAGTACTTTGATGGATTTTCTATCGGCTCTAATGATTTAACTCAGCTCACGTTAGGGTTGGATCGAGATTCAGCGATCATTGCTCATTTATTTGATGAAAGAGATCCGGCTATCAAAAAACTTTTAAGTATGGCTATTCAAGCATGCCGTAAAGCCAATAAATATGTTGGAATTTGCGGACAAGGTCCGTCCGACCACCCTGATTTAGCCAAGTGGTTAATGCAGCAAGGGATAGACAGCGTTTCTTTGAATCCAGACACTGTATTGGAAACCTGGTTATTTTTGGCGGGCAAGGAATCAACTTAATTAAAGTTGATCAAAATACCACCCTCTTTATAAAGCGAGATGAAGAGGGAGCAGAATTTACTTCCTTTTGATAGCATAACCTTTTAAGAGTTTTAATCGTTTCAACTTATAATGAGCAAACGCAAAATCCTTTTACTTTCTGGTTACGATGCGCCGAGTCATCAATACTGGAGAGAGTGTTTAAGCGAATATCTGCCCGAGTTCAATTGGACTCAAATAGCGCTTCCGCCGCGTCATTTTGCATGGCGCATTCGAGGAAATGCTTTCAATTTTGTCACAAAATACCGAGCTATCTTAGAAAAAGATTATGATTTGCTCATAGTCACTTCTATGGTTGATCTTAATAATTTGAGAGGGCTCATTCCTAAACTTTCAAATATTCCCACCTTACTTTATTTTCATGAAAATCAATTTGCTTACCCAAGAGCGACGGACAATGAAATAGAAAACCAAAATTTACTCAATGCACAAATTACATCCATGTTTTCGTGTTACGGTGCCAATAAAATTCTTTTTAATTCCAAATTTAATCTAAATTCATTTTTTGAAGGAGTATTAAAATTAGCTAAAAAATTACCGGATGGTTTATCTACAAAAGAGATTGAGGGCTTAAAAGACAAATCAAAAGTTATTCCCGTGCCTATAAAACACGTTTTATTTGAACACGACAAACATCTGAGAACTTCACCAACCCCCAAACAAGATAACGCCGCAGTTAAGATTTTGTGGAATCATCGTTGGGAATTCGATAAGCAGCCAGAAGTATTTTTCAAAGCGATGAGTTTATTGAGGCAACAAAATGTTAAATTCGAGCTTTATATTATGGGGCAGTCATTTAGAGAGCAACCTGAGTGTTTTACAAAAGCAAAAATGGAGCTCGAAAACCAGATCAAAGTGATGGGATATCAGCCATTAAAAGAGTATCAGCAAATTTTAAAATCTGCGGATATCGTTATTTCCAGTGCCTCTCACGATTTTCAAGGGCTGAGCATGTTGGAGGCAATTTATCATGGGTGTGTTCCTATAGCACCAAATCGTGTCGCCTATCCAGAGTATATTAAGAAGGAGTTACTCTACAGGTTACCTGAGCAAAGTTTGAACCTTTCTAAAGTTCAGCTTTTGGAGAAAGAATCAAAATACTTATCGGAAAAAATACTTAAAGTGGTATCGAATGAAGAGTTTAAAAATAATAGGGCCCAAATGATTGAAAGCTGCCAATCGTTAACGCGCGATTATTCAGTAAATCACTTGCTCCCTATTTATAAGAATGAAATTCTTAAGCTAATCAATTAAACTCAACAAAACTATTGACGCTTATAAAAATTTAGAATGCCTAGAGACTCAACCCAAGTGAAAGCTCCCAACTCAGATTCTTTTACTAGCCCCAAATACTGGACGACCCACCTAAGCTTATGGATTTTAAAGCGCATTGCTCGGCTATCGAGTGAGCGTCGTCAAAAATTAGGAAAATTTTTGGGACGGGTGATGTTTAGGTTTGCTGCTAGAAGACGGCGCATAGCAGAGCGAAATATCGAACTTTGTTTTCCTGCTCTCACTAAGGAGGAATCGCTAGATTTTGTGAAAGCGAATATGTTGGCTACAGGTCAAGGGTTAGTTGAAACAGCCAGTTGTTGGTATTCTGAGTTAAAAACTCAGAGGGAAAATACCCAAATTGTTGGGAAAGAGCATTTGGACAGTGCTTTAGATAAAGGCAAAGGTGTTCTCTTGTTAGGTTTTCATATGACAAGTTTAGAAATTGGTGGTTGTTTACTCGGGCATCATTATGATCTTTCCGCTATGTACAAGCCGAATAAAAATCCGTTGTTTGATAAAGCGATGTGCGATGGTCGTTTAGTGCACTTGGAGCAACTCTTAGATCAAGATAACTTAAGAGGAACAATAAAAGCATTACGAAAAAACAAGATTGTCTGGTACGCAACTGATCAAAATTATGGAGGCAAAACACGGGTATTTGTTCCTTTTTTTGGTGTTCAAACTGCGACTATCACAGCCACCACTAAATTGGCAAAAATGACTGGGGCGACCGTGGTGCCTTTCACACAAAAACGCATGGATAAAGCTGATCATTATGAGCTTGAATTTCATGCACCTTTTTCACCATTTCCAACCGAATCTGAAATTAAAGATGCGACTATGATTAATCAGTTTCTGGAGGATTATTTAGTGAAGAATCCGCTTGATTATATGTGGTTACATCAAAGGTTCAGAACTCGGCCCGAAGGGGAGCCTTCTATTTATTAAGAGGTTTAAATTGATACCTCTTCGCTGAATAGATTCAATTTAAATTCTATCACTTAATTTAAACAAAAATTCTTAAAAATAAGGTACAATTCGCGCCTTTCGGGATTGTGATATCCCTGTTTTTTTGCTTTTGAGTGCTGTAACAACAATGTCATATACTGATTACATTCGAAATTTCTCAATTATTGCTCATATTGACCACGGAAAATCAACTCTATCTGACCGATTGATTCAGTTTTGTGATGGCTTGAGCGACCGCGAAATGTCTGCACAAGTCCTTGATTCTATGGATATTGAGAAAGAGCGTGGCATTACCATCAAGGCGCAAAGCGTGACTTTGAAGTATAAAGCAAAAGATGGCCATGAATATCAACTCAATTTTATTGACACACCAGGCCATGTTGATTTTTCTTATGAGGTTTCTCGTTCATTAGCCGCTTGTGAGGGCGCATTACTTGTAGTGGATGCAGGGCAGGGCGTTGAAGCGCAAACTTTGGCTAATTGTTACACAGCCATAGAACAAGACTTAGAAGTGATACCCGTATTAAATAAAATAGATTTACCACAAGCTGATCCAGATCGTGTTGCTCAAGAAATAGAAGACATCATTGGTCTAGAAGCAATGGATGCAGTGCAATGTAGTGCAAAAACAGGCATTGGAATTGAAGACTTATTAGAAGATTTAGTAGACAAAATTCCCGCGCCAAAGGGCGATCCTAACGCGCCTTTGCAAGCTTTAATTATTGACTCTTGGTTCGATAATTATTTAGGTGTTGTTTCTCTAGTTAGGGTAGTGGAAGGCACGCTTAAAAAAGGCGAAAAAATGCAAGCCATGTCGATAGGTAAACCGCATTTAGTGGATTTTGTCGGAATTTTCACCCCAAAACGCAACGATTTACCGGAGCTTAAAGCAGGTGAAGTGGGTTATGTTATTGCAGGAATCAAGGATATTCATGGGGCGCCTGTAGGTGACACAATTACTCACATTAAAGGTGGCGCAGAAGAAGAACTTTCAGGATTCAAGAAAGTCAAACCGCAGGTATATGCTGGAATGTTCCCTATATCGTCGGATGATTATGAGTCATTCAGAGATGCATTAAACAAGTTGAGTCTAAATGACGCTTCTTTGTTTTTTGAACCTGAAAATTCTCAAGCATTAGGTTTTGGTTTCCGCTGTGGATTTCTCGGAATGTTACATATGGAAATCATTCAAGAGAGACTTGAGCGAGAATATGATTTAGAGTTAATTACTACTGCACCAACGGTAGTTTATGAAATAGTGACTAGTAATGGCACTGTTAGCTACGTTGATAATCCATCTAAATTACCAGATGCAAGTGTGATTGACGAGTTAAGAGAACCGATTGCAGAAGTTAATATTTTGGTTCCCCAAGAGCATTTAGGAAGCGTTATTACTTTATGTGTTGAGCGCCGTGGCATGCAAACTAAAATGGAATATATGGGAATTCAGGTGGCGTTAACTTATGAAATTCCCATGAATGAAGTGGTACTCGACTTTTTTGATCGATTAAAATCAGTGAGTCGTGGTTATGCTTCACTCGATTATGGATTTAAACATTTTCAAGCGGCAGATTTGGTGAAGCTCGATGTGTTAATTAATGGTGATGTAGTTGATTCGTTGGCGATTATCGTTCATCGAGATCAAGCGAAATATCGTGGACGAGCACTAGTTGATAAGATGAAAGAGTTAATTCCAAGACAAATGTTTGAAGTTGCCATTCAAGCGGCAATTGGTGGGCATGTTATTTCACGCTCAACTGTAAAAGCATTAAGAAAAAATGTAATCGCCAAATGTTATGGTGGCGATGTTAGTCGAAAGCGTAAGTTATTGGAAAAGCAAAAAGCCGGTAAAAAACGAATGAAAAGTGTAGGGCGTGTTGATATACCGCAAGAAGCATTCTTAGCCGTGTTAAAAATTAATGAATAGAGTAATAAAGAGAATTAAGGGTTTTATATGAGTAGTGCGTACGGAATTATCTTGGTCGTTTTAATGTTTGTTTCAGGCATCGTGTGGCTGATTGATGCTTTGACCGCAGGAAAAACCAGAAAACTCGCATTGGAAAAACTCTATAACCAACTACAAAATCCAAGCCAAGAAGCGATTGATGCGGTGGCGGCGGAGCCAGTTCATGTTGACTATGCAAAGTCGTTTTTCC
>JBMYPE010000108.1:0-6156 GCA_049600015.1 Kangiellaceae bacterium | reverse complement strand
CTCGTATCTTATGGTCATTCTTCATACTCTCCATCTTCTACAAGTTGTCTAATTGCTGGCTTAAAATTATCATCTTTAGCAATCGCTTCAATTTTACCATTCGGGACTACACTCATAATTACCGCGTGTTTACCCTTAATATACTGATTAAAAACACGATCAACATCTTCCTTAGTCACATTGGCATAACGTGCGATATCCTGCTCAATATAATTTGGATTTCCGGTAAAGGTTTGATTAGCCGCTAATTGACTGACTTTCCCAGCGACACTTTGTAATCCAAATACAAAACCAGCTTCCATTTGTGCTTTTGCTTTAGTTAAGTCATCAGGCTCTACACCGCGCTTTTCAAACTCGTTTAGCGAATCACGCATAATCTTTTCTAAATCTGCCAATGTTTTACCAGAAGCAGGATGAGGTAAAGCAAACATATTGAAAGTACATGCAAGTTCTGCACAGGGGTGGCTAACGGACGCTTGTACTGCAAACTGATTCTTAACCATGTTTTTGTAAAACAGTGACGTTTTGCCACCACCTAATATTTGCGCTAAAAGATCCAAAGGTGCTTCGTCTTCATGTCGAACGCTAACCGTCGGAAATGTCATGTAAACTAGCGGCAAATGAACATTGTCTTCCATCGAAATGTAACGATCAGATTCCAAGCTAAACACTGGTTTTTCAGGCATTTTTGTTTCTGGGCCTGATGGTATTGAACCAAAATACTTGACTGCTAACTCCAAAGTTGACTTGACATCAATATCTCCGCCGATTGTGACAGTCGCATTATTTGGGCCGTACCACTTCAGGAAAAATCGTTTTAAATCGTTCACATTGGCTCGATTTAAGTCTTCCATAAAACCGATAACCGGCCAAGAATAGGGATGACCCTCTGGATAAAGTGCCGCAGAAACTCGCTCGTTCAATCTACCATAAGGTCTATTATCAACTCGCTGCCCTCTTTCGTTTTTAACGGTTTCGCGCTGCACTTCAAATTTCTCTTGTGTGACAGCGTCGACTAAAAAGCCCATACGATCAGCTTCTAACCAAAGCATTTTTTCTAATTGATTGGCTGGTACTGTTTGAAAGTAATTAGTTCTATCTGAGTTAGTGGTACCATTCATTGTACCGCCCGCTTCAGTCACCAATTTGAAATGTTGTTCATCAGCTACATTTTCCGAGCCTTGAAACATCATGTGTTCAAAAAAGTGAGCGAAGCCTGACTTACCAATTTCTTCACGACCTGAACCCACATGATAAGTTACATCAACGTGAACTAATGGATCGGAATGATCTTCGTGCAAAATAACCGTTAAACCATTATCCATGACATACTTTTGGTAAGGAATTAAAGTCTTCCCGTCTTGGGCTTTTACTTCTTCAACCAGCTTTATGCCAGCCACTTCAACTTTATTACTAACATTCTCTAACTTTGAATCATCTGGTTTGGAACAACTCCAAAGCAGAACCATCGATAATATTAAGATCAAAATTCTCATTACGTTCTCCATTTAGACATTTACTTTTTAATAAGTTTAATACCGTTATTTTCAAAACTAATTATTTTCTTTTTATATAAATTTCCTAAAGTTGCTTTAAAGACTTTCTTGCTCACCTCAAAATGTTTATAAATAATTTCCGGCGAAGTCTTGTCATTTATTTCATAGAATCCATGGTTGTCTTTAAGCAACGTTATTATCTTAGACTGTAAAGAAACTTTGGAATCAGCAGAATCTAATTCTGTTAGTGAAATATCTAGCCTGCCATCTGGTCTAACAGTTTTTATATAAGCTTTAATCTTTTTCCCATATTTTGGAGCTTGCAATACATCATTTTTATGCAATATCCCCCAATACTTTGAATTGATGATCATCTTAAAACCTAAATCCGTTTGTTCTCCAACAATCGCTTCGACTAACTGCCCTCTTCGCATATTTTTAGATTCTGGCTTTACAAAACGATTTAGCTTAGAGCTTGCAGCAATTCTACCTGTATTATCTTCATAGACTGCGACGATATGCCTTTCACCAGTTTCCATTTTTTTAGCTTGCTGACCAAAAGGTGCAAAAAGATCTTTGGGTAAACCCCAGTCTAAAAAAGCACCAACATTATTCACTGAAACTACTTCTAAACAAGCAATACTTCCTAATGCTGCTCTTGGTCTTTTGGTAGTTGCTACAGCTTCATTATCAGAGTTTCTGTACACAAATACTTCAATTTTATCACCTGCCTCACAAAAATCTGGCGTTTGTCCTTTAGGTAAAAACAATTCGCCACTTGAACCACCAGCTAGAAACGTTCCTCTACCTGTTTTTCTGACAATCTTTAAAAAATTGAACTGACCAAAATTGACCATTGTATCTCTCTAAATCGGGCGTCTAAATCAAGGGCGCTATATTAACATAGGTAGACGCCTGTTTTATTCGCTTCTTTTCATTTATATCACCATCATCATCTATGAATGGAATTATCGCTAAAAGCGGTGCGTCGATTCGTTCAATTAACGACTGAATATTGTGATCTAAGACCATCATTTCATTATCGACGCAATTGGCTATCCATCCGACTAAATTTAAACCTTTAGCTCTAATGCTTTCTATCGTTAACAACGAATGATTAATACAACCTAGCTTCATACCTACAACTAAAATAACACCAAATCCTTCTGCCTTGACATAATCTGCAATAGTCTCCTCTGCGTTCAAAGGTACAAGCCAACCTCCGGCACCTTCTATTAGCAAATAGTCTTCTTCAACCTGATTATTACTGCATTTACTTTGTAATGTATTCACGGATAGAGTCTTGTTTTCGTCATCAGCTGCAATATGAGGTGCAATCGGTGATTTTAGAGTGACAGGGTTAATCAATTCATAAGGAACTGAATGATTTAGAGATTGAATAATTTTCAAAGCATCAGCGTTTTTCAATTGACCATCAATCAACTCGCAACCGGCTGCAATTGGTTTAGTTGCTATGACTGACAGTCCTTGTTCTTGAAATTGTTGAATTAATGCACAAGTAACTAATGTTTTACCAACGTCAGTATCAGTACCTGTGATGAAGTATTTTTTTTTCATAGTAACCCAGTTGATATTACGCATTTTTGCCCGAGCGGCTTATAGCAGTATTGTGAAACTCATGGAGTATTGAAAAGCAAAAAAGCTGTTTGAGCGTAGCGAGTTCTTTTTTGCCAATACTCCGCTATCTAACACCTCAGAAAGTGAAATTATTTAAGATCACCCAAACACATAAATTTGAGCTATATTCAGCGGAAAGAACTTTTGCCTTCTTTTATTTCTTTACAAAAGAAGGTCGCAGGGAAGCGAAGCGCTGCGAAACTGCAGGTTAAAAAGATCACGAATTATCTAATTCAACCTTATAAGTATGATAACCTCCAGAAAAATCTTCCATTTTTTTCCACGCATGACCATAGATTACTTCATAGGTTGCTGGCAGTTGGCCATCTTCCCAGCGAAATTTTTCGTATTCTATTTCCACTTGCTTAAATTTTGTTTTACCCATCAAACCTTTTGGTCTTTCGGTATTAATATTATTGGCGCCAATTGCTTTTAGATCTTTCATTAAACCAATCATGGTTTGGTAACTCATAGTAATAATGTCTCGATCCATCACGGTATTTTCAAAGTTAGAACTAAACACTTGATCACCCACTTGCTTCATATCAAAAAAATGATTCACATGAATGCGCTGATCAATTGTCGCCCAGCTTTGTTTTAATTCAGTGAGAGTTTCTTCACCCATGCTAGAAAAAATTAAAATACCACCGGGTTTTAAAACTCTATTCAACTCCAAAAATGCTAGTTTTGGATCCATTATCCACTGTACGGCCAAGTTAGAAAAAACTAAATCAAAGTAGTCATTATCAAATGGTAATTTATTAATGTCTGCACATTGATAATCCACTTTATTGAATAAACTATTTTTGTTTTTAGCTTCTTCGATCATTCCATTGGCTATGTCAATACCGAACACATCCGCTTTCTTATATTTCTTGTTGAGCGCACGTGAACAATAGCCAGTACCGCAACCAGCATCTAAGACTCGCTTCGGTTTTACATTCATCAGATCTAATCGTTCTAATAATCTGCTCGCAACTTCTTTTTGTAAGAAAGCGGAGGATTCATAATTTTTTGCCGCTTTACTAAAAGAATTTTGAACATCTTTTATTTTAATTTTATTCATTTAACTTTCTTAAATTTAATGGTTGGCTTTTGTAAACTTACTGACACTATCGATAAATTCGAAAGTTTGTGACAGAAATGGCGAATGTCCTGATTTTGAAAATATAATTTTCTCACTGGACGGAACTAATTTATCAACATAGCTTATTGATCGCCGTGGTACCAGAGTATCTAGCTTGCCGTAAATTCTTAGTAGCGGCATTTTAAGATCATTTAATTGTTCACTAAGATCAGTGTTTTTTAAAATACTTAAACCACCTGCTAATGCTTTTTCAGCAGGTACACCATGCAAAAATACGGTTTCTTTTAATCGCTGAATATCTGCCTTCTGAGTTTTACTGCCCATGGTTTGAATACTCAAAAATTTTATTAGGGTTCCTCTAAAATCTTCTGAAAGATATTGTATAAAAGTATCTAAAATTGTCTTATTCATTCCGTGTGGATTTCTTTCAGTTTCCACAAAACAAGGACTCGATGCAACAGTTACTAATTTATCGATACGTTCAGGATACTTAAGTGCTGTTGCAGTTGCCACTAAACCGCCCATTGACCAACCTATAATATGACATTTTTCTGGTAGTACACTGACCACCGATTCAACTAAATATTCTAAATTGTAATCGCCATTAGCTATTGGACTGCGACCAAAACCGGGCAAGTCAATATTATAAACTTGGTATTGAGACTCTAACTTTGAAATGAGTGTTTCCCAAATACCACCATGCAAGCCCCAACCATGAATAAGCGCTAGCTTAGGTTTACTTTTTTCTAAAGACTCATCCAAAGATTGAGTGCGCTGATAAAACGGTGGAATAATTTTCATACAAATTCAAAAAGTTCTCTAAATAATAGTATCGATTGCTCGCGACAATTTAGCGGCTAGTTGTTCTATATCACTAAAACTATGGGATGCACTCAAAGTGATTCTTAATCGTGGTGTCGCTGCTGTAGGTGGTCGTATGCTTCCTACTAAAATTTTTTCAGCTTTTAAAATTTCAGTTACTTTTCCCAAACTTTGTAAATTTGAAATTTCTACTTTCTGAATCGGGCTTGTAACTTTTGAGTGTGGAATATTCAATTTATCACATTGTTTTTGAAAGTAGTGAATATTATCTCGGAGTTTTTGTCGTAAGTTTTTTGCAGCTATCAATTTATTCAAATTAGTTAAGTTCGCGCGTGCTAGCAATGCTGGCGTAGCTGTTGTGTAAACATAAGATCGCGCAAACTGCATTAAATAGTTAGTTAAATTGATAGACCCACTTACAAAAGCGCCATAACCTCCCAGAGCTTTACCTAAAGTAGACATTAACACTGGGCAATCTTTTTGAGTTAAGCTGAAATGCTCACAGGCACCTCTACCGTTTTTACCCAAGATCCCAAATCCATGTGCGTCATCGACTATTAAATTTGCATCATATTTTTTACATAAGTTTGCAATATCATCAAGTGGTGCTAAATCACCATCCATGCTAAATACACTATCTGTCACTACCCATTTATTAGCTGATTGAGCTTTCAAATTCACTTCCAAACGTCTCACTAATACATTGAGATCAACGTGAGGATACCGAACAGATTGAGCATCAGAAAGTTTTGAAGCGTCAATTAAAGATGCGTGATTTAATTTATCCGCAATAATCAAATCACCTTTCCTAGCAAGGCTTTGTAATATCCCGAGGTTTGCCATGTAACCAGTTGAAAATGTTAATGCGCTTTCTCTTTGAACAAATTCTGTTAGTTTTAACTCAAGCTGATTATGACTATCATGATGACCGATAATAAGATGGGATCCACCGCTTCCAAAGCCTATTGCTATGCCTGACTGCTCAACTGAGGAGACATCATTGCTCGCTAATCCCAAATAATCATTTGAACTAAAATTAAGATAGTTAACACCATTAACATCGACTGTCCGATCTTGTTTTGATTCTATGGTGACACGAGAACGCAGCAGACC
>JBMYPE010000107.1:0-6174 GCA_049600015.1 Kangiellaceae bacterium | reverse complement strand
GCAAACATTCCCAGTGATGACTCAGAAATGGAAGAAGAAACTCCAGTTGAAGAAAGTGAATCAGCTGAAGATGCTAAACCTGAGTCAGCTGAACCGATTAGTGATGAAGAGTTTGAAGCATTTTTAACCTCACCAGCAGAGGATAATACTAATGAAACAAAAAAAGAATCAAATGACTTCACTAGTGATGATATTAGTGACGATGAATTTGAAGCGCTATTAGATGAACTGCATGGTGATGGAAAATTTTCAAATAATTCCGAAGGCGGAAACGCTAAAAAAGAAAACACAAACAATTCAGAAAATTCCAGTAGCAAAAGTGATGAAATTACTGATGAAGAGTTTGAATCTTTATTGGATGAATTACACGGCAAAGGAGATTCACCTACTAAGCAAGTTAACACTTCAGCTCAACCTTCCACAAATCAGCCCAATAAAGAAACAGCTAATGCTAAAGACGCCGATTTAATCGACGATGATGAGTTTGAATCATTACTTGATGAACTACACGGTGCAAATAAAGGCCCCACAAATGAGACAAAACCGGCTCAACCAACTGCGCCAGCACAACCGGTAAAAACTGCAGCTGCTAAAAAGGCGACTGAAAAGAAAACGGTTCCAAAAGTGAAAGCAACAGAGAGCAAAGTTTCTGTTAAAAAAAGTGATACAAAGAAAAAAGTAAAAGCACCAGCAAAAAAATCAAATGCAATCGTCACAGAAGCGACAGTCAGAGTTGATACAAAGCGCTTAGATGACATCATGAATATGGTGGGAGAACTTGTTCTCGCAAGAAACCGGTTAAAAACAGTTTCAGCTCGAATGAAAGAAGAAGATAGTGACTTAGCAAAAGCAGTTTCCAATTTAGATATTGTGACTGGTGATCTTCAAGGCGCGGTGATGAAAACCCGAATGCAGCCAATTAAAAAAGTGTTTGGGCGTTTTCCCAGAGTAGTACGAGATTTAGCTAGAAGCTTGAAAAAAGAAATTAATTTAAAAATGGTAGGTGAAGAAACAGACCTAGATAAAAACTTAGTGGAAGCTTTAGCCGATCCATTAGTTCATTTAGTTAGAAATTCAGTCGACCATGGGGTGGAAATGCCCGACGTTCGAGTGGCTGCCGGAAAAAGCAGAACTGGA
This sequence comes from Kangiellaceae bacterium, assembly GCA_049600015.1. Classification (GTDB taxonomy): domain Bacteria; phylum Pseudomonadota; class Gammaproteobacteria; order Enterobacterales; family Kangiellaceae. Next base: position 5,037 of record JBMYPE010000107.1, on the reverse strand, counting down.
ACTATTACCTTGTCAGCCATGCAAGAAGGCGATCACATTATGCTAACCATTCAAGATGATGGTAAAGGAATGGATGCAGATGTGTTGAGAAGGATTGCTGTAGAAAAAGGATTAATGGATAAAGAGGCCGCCGAACGATTAACCGATAATGAGTGTTATAACTTAATTTTTCATGCAGGCTTTTCCACTAAAAAAGAGATCTCCGATATCTCCGGAAGAGGCGTGGGGATGGATGTTGTCAAAACAAAAATTACTCAGTTAAATGGTTCGTTGGATATCCAATCAAAACTTGGTGAAGGAACCACTATTTTGATTAAAGTGCCATTAACATTGGCGATATTGCCAACACTGATGATCAAACTAGGTGAACAAGCATTTGCTTTTCCATTGTCTGCCGTGAATGAAATTTTCCATTTAGATTTAACCAAAACTAATACAGTGGATGGTCAGTTGATGGTTGTTGTGCGAGAAAAAGCGTTACCATTATTCTATCTAAATGAAATGTTAGTCAATCAATTTGGCAATCGAAATCGAGAGCAAGATGGTCATGTAGTACTAGCTCAGATTGGAACACAAACCGTCGGTTTTGTTGTTGATTCTTTAGTAGGCCAAGAAGAGGTTGTGATTAAACCTTTAGGAAAATCCTTACAGGGCACACCGGGAATTGCAGGAGCAACCATAACTAGTGATGGCAAGATTGCTCTTATCCTAGACATACCTACACTATTGAATCATTACGCCTAAATGCGTTAAGGAAAAACTATGGCAATAACAGTATTGATTGTCGATGATTCAAGTTTTTTTTGCAGAAGAGTTGGTAAAATTTTAAATTCCGCTAATGACATTAATGTTATTGGAGTCGCGCATAATGGTAGAGAGGCAATAGACAAAGCAAAAAGTTTACAGCCTGATGTCATTACTCTGGATGTAGAAATGCCGGTAATGGATGGCGTTACGGCATTAAAAGAGATAGTGAAAGTCTGCAATGCCAAAGTGTTAATGTTATCGAGTTTAACTTATGGTAATGCAAAAATTACTTTAGACGCGTTAGATGCGGGCGCAACAGATTTTTTACTAAAATCTTATGAGTCACTTTCTAGTAACAGTGATGAATTAATTCAGTTATTGCAATCTAAAATCAGAGAAATGGGAGGCGCAAAAAACTTTCGTCACTTTCAAACCTATAAAAGTAAAACTGAAAAAACTAAAGCTGAAGTAACATTAGAAACGAAAAATTATTCTAAGGTTACAAGTCGCACCGCATCCACCTCGTTCAAAAAAGCAAAAAGTAATTATAAATTATTAGCTATCGGCGCATCGACCGGTGGACCGGTTGCATTACAGAAACTATTAATACCCATTCCATCATCTTTCCCATTACCAATTACCATTACGCAACATATGCCTGGAACCTTTACCGGCGCATTTGCGTCAAGAATGAACGGATTGTGTCAACTCAATGTGGTTGAAGCGGAGGATGGTATGCCGGTTAAAGCTGGAACGGTTTACGTCGCACCGGGCGGTAAACAAATGGTTTTTGATGGCAATGCAAACGCATCCAGAATCAGAATCAAACCGACATCTCCAAGGTTACAATATGCGCCATCAGTTGATATCACCTTTGGGTCAGCTTCAAAGGTATTTTCAGAAAAGGTGTTAGGTATTATTTTAACCGGCATGGGATCAGACGGAACAGAAGGTAGCAGGTTGCTTAAAAAATGTGGCGCAAAAATTTGGTCTCAAGATGAAGCATCTTGCGTTGTTTATGGGATGCCAATGTCAGTAACAAAAGCTGGGATTAGTGAGAGAGCTCTCGCTATCGAAGATTTCTCAGCTGCAATATTAAATGAAGTGTAGTTTTAATCGTGAGTATTAATCTAACATTTAACAGAAGAGTGTTTTTATGGATCGCTTAACTATTATAGGATTAATCATTGCTGTTGCTGCCATTTTTGGTGGACAAATGATAGAAGGCGGGAGTGCATTAGCATTAATCAACCCATCTGCTTTTATTATTGTATTTGGTGGTACTTTTGGTGCAGTTATGTTGCAAACCCATGCAAAAACATTTGTGAAAGCTCTTTCTATTCTCGCGTGGGTTTTTCGTACCCCGAAATATCCGTTAAAAGATGGCGTATTACAAATTACGTCATGGAGTCACTTAGCAAGAAGAGAAGGCTTGTTAGGCCTAGAAAAAGGCATTGATCCAAAATTAGATCCCTACATATTGAAAGGTTTAAATATGTTGGTTGATGGTAATGATGCAGATGCGATTAGAAACGCTCTTTACATCGAGTTAGATGTCGCAACTAAAGAGTTAATGAGTGCGTCACGCGTATTTGAATCCTTGGGCGGTTATTCTCCTACCATCGGTATTGTGGGCGCGGTGCTGGGGTTAATTCAAGTGATGGGAAATTTAACTAATCCTGAACTACTGGGGCAGGGTATAGCCACCGCTTTTGTAGCCACGATTTATGGCGTGGGTTTTGCTAATCTTTTTTATTTACCGGTTTACCATAAATTAAGAGCGATTATTTCTAATAAAGCTCAGTATATGGAAATGATTTTAGAAGGAATTGCTTGTATTGCAGAAGGTGAAAATCCCCGTGTTATTCAATCTAAGTTAGAAGGTTTTATTGAGAAAAACTGAAGTGAGAATGAAATTTATATAGTAATCAAACTAGGAATAAATAGGTTTACAAAGTGCGAAGAATTAGAAACAACATAAATGAACATGAGCAAGATGTTAATCGTTGGTTAATATCTTATGCTGATTTCATTACTTTGTTATTTGCATTTTTTGTGGTGCTCTATTCAATTTCTCAAGTGGACGTGAGTAAATACAAACACCTTTCTGAATCATTAGAAGGTGTATTTCAATCACCCGAGCGCAGCAGTAAACCGATCCAAGTGGGCGAACCAAGTAAAAGCTTAGCACCAGTCACAGGTGATGATGCTGAACAACCCGATTTATCAATTAGGGAAAACCAAAATGATACTGACCTTGAAAATAAGGAAGTGATTGATTCGGAAAATTTTGCATCAAGCGAAGAATTCAAAAACTTAGAAAATGGATTAAAAGCAAGTTTAGGTGATTTAATTGATCAAGAATTAGCGGAAATTAAATCAGATCCAAATTGGATTAATATCGTGTTAAAAAGTGGTTTACTTTTTCCATCAGGAAGTGACCAACTGAATGAAGGTGCTGATGCCTTAATGGAAGAAGTTGCAAAACACTTAAACGAGAATAGGCAACTAATTCTTGTGCATGGTCATACTGATAATATTCCTATCTCGACCGAAAAATTTCCTTCAAATTGGGAGTTGTCAAGTGCACGTGGAGTCGCGGTCGTGAGAGCATTGCAAAACCTCGCGGTAATTCCGAGTCGACTAAGTGTGGAAGGCCATGGTGAATATCAACCTGTTGCAAGCAATGAAACCGAAGCGGGGCGAAAAGAAAATCGTCGAGTCGTTATTTCTATTTCAAGAAAGCAACGCTTACCTGAAAACAATGTTGCGGCAAATGCATCCACAAACTCGACAAGCGATGATGCTGTAAAAGATGAAGAACAGCAATATGAGGTCATTAGATTACCTGGCGGTGGAATATTAATTCGCGGTAAAGATGAAAATGGAGAAAATAACTAATATGAATAGTTCAATGAAAATTTGGACAATCGCTAATCAAAAAGGTGGCGTCGGCAAAACGACATCGGTTGCTGCATTGGCAGGCATATTAGCGGAAAAAGGGTATCGAGTATTAATTCTGGATTGCGATCCACAATCTTCTTTAACGGCTTACTTTGGAATTGATGGTGAAACTTTAACTTCTACCTTGTATCAATGGTTTATAGAAAGCCCTAAAAATTATAAAGAAGCAAAAGCGTCAATTTTACCCATTGGTAATGATAAAACGAGAGAGCACTCAATAATTGACCTAGTTCCGGGTTGTATGAGTTTAGCCACGCTAGATAAAAAATTTACTAGTAAAGAAGGTATGGGATTAACGATTGGGAAAACACTCAAATATTTAGAGAAAGATTACGATTACGTTTTATTTGATTGCGCACCGGTTCTTGGTATTTTACTCATTAATGCTTTATCAGCTTGTCAAAATTTATTAATACCGGTACAAACTGAATTTTTAGCCATCAAAGGTTTAGAAAGGATGATCCAAACAATTAACATGGTGATTAAGGCGCAAAGCCATGGTATTGGTTACACCATTGTTCCCACTATGTTTGATCAAAGAACTAACGCTTCTCTGGATGCACTTCAAAGCATGAAAACAAGGTTTAAAGAACATTTGTGGCCAGAAGTGATCCCTGTGGATACTAAGTTTAGAGATGCTTCTAGATTGCATAAAACGCCGAGCAGTTTATATCCTAATACTCACGGGGTCATTGCATACCAAGCATTAACAAATTTAGTGATCGATTTATCAAATCAAAAGCATGTTGCCTAGCGGTACAATTTAGTAGATTGAATGAAATGCCTAATCGACTCAAAATTATTTCTAATGGCCATGATGAAAAAGAAGTCATCAAAAAAGAAAAGCAGTTGAATGATGGGTTATTAGATTACATTAGCGATTTACTCACGGAGCCAACGAAAGAATCAAAACCTTCTTTGATTAGAGCGTTTGAAAAAAGTGAAAAAACACTCAATGTAGAAAGTAATAATTCAACAATTGAATCGAATGTGTCAAAAAATAATATTAATAAACAAAATGTTGTTGAAGAAAAAGCTACTTTAAAAAAACAAACTAACAACAGAAAAAAATTAAATCAAAACAAAATATTTTCAGAACCAGATCCAAGATTAAAAAAAGTATCTAAGTTACTTGAAAGAATTGCAATACTGCCTTTAACAAATGTCAAAACAGAAGAGCTAACTCAAGACGCTTCTAAAGTTGAAACGCAAACTGTTGTAGAGGAGCAAACTGAAGAAATAAGGGGTGACTTAACTCAAACTATCGAAGAAAATACAAATCAACAGATTCAAACAACTGCAGACAACTCATTTGTTCAAAGAAAA
>JBMYPE010000106.1:0-6215 GCA_049600015.1 Kangiellaceae bacterium | reverse complement strand
TGCCTATTTTAACTTACAAAAATATTGATGATGCTATTTCATTAATTAAGTCTAAACCGCGTCCATTAGCGCTCTATCTATTTAGCCAACGTAAAAAGACCCAACACAAAGTGTTGTCTCAAACCCATGCGGGTGGCGTGTGCATTAATGATAGTGTCACGCATGTAGCTCAGGAGGATTTACCTTTTGGCGGGGTTGGTTCCTCTGGGATGGGGCATTATCATGGAAAAGAAGGTTTTTTAACTTTTAGTGCGGCTAAGCCTATCCTTAAACAAGGTCGAATTTATTCTGCAAAAACAGCTTTTCCTCCTTACGGTAAGTTAATTCATCGTTTGATCTACCGTTTTGTGCTGAAGTAATTGCAATTCAGGATAAGAGTAGTAAATCTCCGTTTATTAGTCATGGGTTTAAATAGATGTTTTAAGCAATTTCTAATATTGTTTTCTATACTTAGATGTGAGGATCTCAGTATTAGGCAGTGCATCTATGTTACAAGTGTTGGTGCTAAATAAGGACCAAGAACACAAGCGAATTATTACAAGCTTATTATCTAGTCAGGACTCAGAGCAATACCAGATTAGCTTTGAGGAAAATTACAAAGATAATATCTTTGATAATCAATATTTTGATGTGATTTTGGTTAACCAAAACACAACCGGCGTATTAGGTCTTGGCGTGGTTAAGCGCATTGCTGAACTACAAATAACTACACCTGTGATATTTATCATGGCCAACAATCGTTTGAGTGTTGACGATCGTGCTATGAAACTAGGTGCATCCGATTGTATTCCCTTTTCTGAACTGACCGCAAGTTTACTTAAACGCAGTATTCGCCACTCGGTTGGGCGAAAAAATACCGAGGCTAAATTAAGTTTTTTAGCCACACATGATCAACTCACAGGTTGTGCCAATCGTGCTCTCTTTCAAGAGCAAGTGATCCGCACAATCGGTTTTGCAAAACGTCGTCATTCTACTTTTGGCGTAATGATTGTTGATTTGGATCGTTTTAAATCAATTAATGATAATTATGGTCATGATATTGGTGACCTATTAATCCAAACTATTTCTAAAAGAATTCGCTCGGCTATCAGAATGACCGACACTGTGGGTCGTTTAGGGGGAGATGAATTTTCAATCTTGCTAGAAGATGCAAAAGATACTCAAGAATTGTTAAATATAGCTAACAAAATTAAGCAAGCTATCACTCCACCAATGAATTTAAGAGATCATGAAGTGTCTATTACAACCAGTATAGGAATTGCTTTTTTCCCTGAATGTGGAATAGACGCAGAAACGTTACTAAAAAGTGCAGACATAGCATTATATAAAGCGAAAGAGTTGGGTCGCAACCAAAACTGTATTTACTCAAATGATCTCGACGAAGAAGCGAGATTAAAAGTAGTCTTAGAAAGAGATTTAAGAAGAGCCTTAATAAAAAGTGAATTTGAAATATTCTATCAGCCGCAAGTTGACGCTAAAACCAATCGATTTACCGGTGCAGAAGCGCTACTAAGATGGCGACACAGAACTTTAGGTATTATTTCTCCCGATAAGTTTATTCCTATACTAGAAGACACGGGTATGATTATTGGGGTTGAGCAATGGGTGCTGAAAGAAGTTTGTAAAACGGCCTTCCATATTAATAATAGCTCTCAAACAATGGGCAAGAATGTGAAGTTTTCTATTAACATTTCGGGTGCACACTTCAAGCTTGGTGATCTAGCAAACAATGTTCAAGCAGCTGTGCGTGAAAGTGGCGTAGACCCTAGTTGTATAGAACTTGAATTAACGGAAGACATAATGATTGAGCACGTTGAACGAAACAGTCAAATGCTTAGTGAGCTCTCAGAAATTGGTGTGACAATTGCGTTAGATGATTTTGGAAAGGGGCATTCGTCTCTTAAATATTTGAAAGACTTTCCAGTCGACATCTTAAAAATTGATAAAGCTTTTATTGATAACATTGCTAAGGGTGTTAAAGAACGAGCAATCGTTAGTGCCATGATTGATTTATCTCACAAATTATCAATCAAAGTGGTGGCGGAAGGCGTGGAACATAGACAACAAGCTGAAATCTTGAAAACGGAAGAATGCGACTTTATTCAAGGCTTTCTTTTTGCCAAACCTAAGCCTTTTGAAGAATTTAGTAGTTACGTCTCGGCTCAAGTTCAAGCTAAACAAAGATCGTTTAGCTAGTTTTCGAGCATAATTTCTAATATTAACTCAGCTCACTCTGTTAAGATGATTTTTGTAATTCTTCCAATGTTTTTTCTAACTGATCTATTTTTTCCCGTGTTCTAGCCAACACTTTAGTTTGAACATCAAACTCTTCGCGAGTCACCAAATCTAACCGGCTTATAACTGACTGCATGGCTTGTTTAAAGCTAGATTCAATATCTTTTTGAAAAGCTTTTGCCCCAGGAGGTATATTTTGAGTGAATTTTTCGGCGAGATCTTCAATTATTTGGGGATTTAACATGTTGGTTTTACCTTCTATTTAAATTGATAGGGTTAAGTTTAACTATTTAAAAGCGTATAATCATCTATTAATCAAAGTACTTTTTAAATTTTACCAATATGTTATCCAAATTTTTGCCTAAAATACTGGTCGGTACCCTTGCCTTTTTGATTCATGTCATTAACACCCTATTTTGGGTTGTTCCAATATTTATATTAGCGATCATTAAATTTATTCTGCCGTTTAGAATAATTAAACGAGTGTGTGACACTTTATTAAATGCAAGTGCGAGTAATTGGATATCAGTTAATGCGCTAACACTAAAATTTGCCAGCAGGATTGAGTGGCAAATAGAGCTTCCTAATAATCTTTCTACAAAAGAATGGTATTTAGTGATGGCAAACCATCAGAGCTGGGTGGATATTTTGGTATTGCAAAAAGTATTTAACCGTAAAATACCATTTTTAAAGTTCTTCTTAAAACAAGAACTAATTTGGGTCCCAATACTCGGTCTCGCGTGGTGGGCGTTAGAGTTTCCTTTTATGAAGAGATACTCGAAGTCATACATTAAAAAAAATCCACACAAGAAAGGCCAAGATTTTGAAACAACAAAAAAAGCCTGTGAAAAGTTTAAAAATATCCCTATTTCAATTATGAACTTTCCAGAGGGAACTCGATTTACAAAAGGAAAACACGCCGCGCAATCATCCAAATTTACAAACCTACTAAAACCAAAAGCCGGTGGCGTGGGTTATGTATTAACTTTGATGGGAAATGAAATTAAACAAGTTTTAGTGGTCACCATAGATTATCCAAAACTTCCATCACCGAGTTTTTGGGATTTAATGACAGGAAAGCTAGATTACATTCATGTCAAAGCCAAGTTAGTGGAGATCCCGTCAGATATTGAAGGAAGTTATATTGAAAGTAGTGAAAATAGAAGAGCTGTTCAAAAGTGGGTTAATGGCATGTGGGAAGAAAAAGATGCTCAGCTTGATCGGTGGCGTACTTAATTAATTTATGGTTTGATAAAAGCCAACAAAAATATAATACTAATACAAAGTATAGCGATAACAAAAAACAAAGCTCTTGTACGTTTTGTCTTTCCACGTTTCAAAGCAAATGTGCCTGCGATAATATACCCTACTAAAAATACGACTTTTGCGCCGAGCCAACCAACTGCAAACGGATAAAGCCCAGTCATTACTGAAAGATAAATTGCGCAGCTTAATAGAATAGTGTCGTTTATATGAGGAAAGATTTTCACTAATTTATTTTGCAGTAACTTATTTTCTTTTAGCATCCACCAACCTCTCATGCAAAAACCAAGTAATGACAAAATGGCTGTAGTGATGTGGATGTTTTTTACAATTAAATAATATTCCATCATTTTAACTTTTTGAACTTTGTGACCACTCAATTTCACCTTTACTTAAATTGGTCAGAGCCTTGTTGAATGACTCTATTTCATCTGAGGCTAATTCGATTGAAATCTCTAGTTTAGTTGAGTAGTTAATATTTAGATTATTTGTTTGATGGAGTTTTAGCAGATGATCAAAGTCTTTGTGTCGATCATAATTCAAACAAAACTCTAATTTTGTGTAATGAATTTTTTCTTTTGTTGTTAATTTTTCTAGTGCAAGTTTAACACCTCCTCCGTAAGCTCTTGCCAATCCGCCTGTTCCTAATTTAGTACCGCCAAAATAGCGAGTACAAACTATAACTATGTCGCCAATTAAAGCGTGTTGTAAAACATGCAGCATTGGTTTTCCAGCTGTGCCAGAGGGTTCACCATCATCGCTGCATCCAATTAGTGTGGTTGATTGTGGATTGCCTACTACGTAAGCCCAACAATGATGGTTAGCATCGGGAAATTTTTGTTTTAAACTTTTTATATATGATTTTGCTTCATCACTCGTCGTAACATTTTTTACTCGGGTGATGAATTGGCTCGCCTTAATATTCTCTTCTACTTTAATTTCAGAAGAGGGAACCTTATAACTTTGCAATAGACAACTCTGCAAAGGCATCTCGGGTTAAATTTAGAATACTATTTTCTTGAATAACAATATTATCTTCAATTCTAATTCCGCCAAATGGCATAAAGGATTCAATTTTTCTCCAATTGAAAGATTTACTATATTGATCATCACGATATTTTTTTAACAAAGACTTAATAAAATATAATCCTGGTTCAATTGTAAAAGCCATATTGTTTTCCATTTTTCTTGTGCATCTTAAAAATGGATGTGACCCTGGCGCTGGATTGAGTATGCCAGCTTCATCCGCAAAATGACCGCCAACATCGTGTACTTGTAATCCTATTAAATGACCTAAACCATGTGGGAAAAATGAAGCACTGATACCTGTTTCTAGCATTGCTTCTGCAGACATATCTACAAACCCAAACCGTTTGATAATTTTTGCAATTTGCAAGTGAGCATCAATATGTAAATCAACATAGTTTTGTCCGATTTTTATTGAGTCGATGCAGTTGAGTTGCATTTGATCCATAGCTTCAATTAATTCAGCGAACTCATCTTTTTGATAAGAATAAGTTCGAGTAATATCTGAGTGGTAACCATTAAAACTAACGCCTGCGTCAATTAAAAAAGAACGATGTTGATCAACTTTGTTAGCGTTGCATTCCATATAATGCAGAATAGATGCGTGTTCATTTAGTGCAACAATATTTCCATAAGGTAATTGATGCTCTAAAACATTAGCGGCTTCAAGGTAAGCTAAGTGTATTTGTAATTCAGTTTTACCTTTTCTAAATTCAGTCTCCGCCGCTTGATGAGCAAATGCTGCTTTTTGATTTGCTTGCTTTAAACACTCTATCTCATAATTACTTTTATAGGCGCGTTGCCAATAGATTTGATTAACAAAAGATTTATTTTCAATTGATATTTGATCGAGTTTATTGGTGAGTCGAGTTGGCTCACCTAGTAACAATGTAGAACCTTTATTATCTGGAAAAAATTCTAGTGCCTGCTCATGTTGAGTAATTATTTTTATATCGAAATGAGGTGACCAAAATTCATTTGGGTCGCTCGGCGGAGTGTGCCAAAAATCGACCGGTTGATAATATATCAATGTTGGCTTGCCTGATTTTGTAATGACCAAATAACTGTCAGCTACTTCTGTTAATGGCAAATAAGTTCGGAATAAAAAAGAAGACTTAAATGGATAATGCATGTCATCCAAAAATATATCCATTGGAACGCCGGAAGGAATCAGCAATGCGTCAATGTCACACTGAGCCATCAAGGTTCTATGTCGGGTTAATAAGTCCGTAATATGCTGAGAATAAAGTTCTGACAAATTAATTTTCATACTAACGATTAGCCTCAAAAGCTCGGCGTTTTTCAATAGCGATTGGCGTAATTTCTTTGTTGAGTTTGGACAGAGCTCCTAGCATAAAAAAGATCTCCGCCATGACAAACAGCGGGCCAATTAAAAGTTGGTTGAGATCATCCATAAATGCAGGTTTCGCTTTTTCATAATGATGTCCAATAAATTGAAAAACCCAGCCAATAGTAAATACACTAATTGCGATCCAGAGAGCATATTCAGTTAAAGAAACTATATGAGCACTGTAAAGTGCCGGTAGAATAAAAATGATCTGTCCAACTGCCAGAGTGATATTCAATAAAAAATAGTAAATTAGCACCCCAGTAACAAATAGCATCGCTAAAGTCAGAGGTATTTCGGTGGTAGGAATTTTAATTGGCAGTTGGATCAAACTAAAAAGAAC
>JBMYPE010000105.1:0-6217 GCA_049600015.1 Kangiellaceae bacterium | reverse complement strand
CTGTGTTGGGAATTGTTTACATAATGTTTTAACTTCCGAATAATTACCTAATTCAAAAGCGCATTCAGCTAAATAAGGTAAAACTTGTCGAGCTAATAATCCACCCTCTTGTGCTCTTTTTAAATGTTCCGATGCTAACTTAAATTGTCCTTGCTTTAATAAAATTCGACCTAATAATAAATCGTTAGATGCATTTTTAGATTCTTGATTGGCTAGACTTAAATATCTAGCAGCCTCTCGTAAGTAATGTTTGAGTAAACTACCTTCCGCAATTCCTAAATAACATAACTCCCAATAATGGTGCGCGATTTCAGCCGCTTTTGATGCAACATGTTTTGACTCATACTGTTTTTTACAAAGCCCAATTGACGTGTTGATTTCGGTTTCAATTGTTTCTAAAGAGGAATAGGCTAACAATCTCACATCATCCGACAAATCTTTTAGTGCCATTTGTAATAAAGGTACGGCGGCTTTTCTAGAAAAGTGTTGTACCGCGCTTACCGCAATTAGTCGCCTTTCGACATCTTCATTTTTAACTAAAATTTCAGCTAGAGCGCCTGTACCAAATTGGTCTTGATTAATTTCTCCTGGATGTTGAGGCAGTGGTATTTCTTCACAAACATCCCAGGTCACATCACTTTGTTTTTTGGGTAAATAAAGTGCAACAATAAGTGAAAGACTAGTTCCCACCATTCCGATCAATGGCATAAACAGAGTAAAGAAAAATAGAAACAATTGAGCTTTCAGCCAGGAGTCTCGATAACTTTGTGGTAACAAAAACCAACAAGCGAGTGAATAACTTGCACAAGCAATACTATGAGCTAAATAAAATAGAAACCAGTCCGCAAGCATCATGTTCGAATCGATAATAAATAAGATAGCTCCTATTTCAATCGCAAACGCTTGAATAAAAAACCATAGCTTAAGCACTAGAGCCTAACTCCTCAACAAAGCTTGATATGAATTTCTTATCTTTACCTAACATTAACGGGCCAAGAATTTCTACTTCCTTTTCTAAGGCCGCCACACTAATCGGAACATCTCCTAGCGAGTCAATTAATAGTTCTTTAATTCTTGTCACATACTGCTGAGCTCCCCATATAGTCGTAAGCGGCAATAGCACTACTAGAACAGGTTCTTGCTCTTGGGTAAAACAATGCCAATAGACGTCCGCGCCTCTCCTAAAACTAATCACTTCTTGTAAAGCTTTTCTGTATTTTGGTGGGAAACCAACAAATACAACCAAACTAGTGTCCGCGCCAAATTGCCGTTTATTTTCTTCTGCGCGCTTCATATATTGTTCAAATAAATGTTTTTGTTGCGGACTTAAAACCGGCACTTGCAAATGCTCATTGAGTAAATCAGCTGCAAAGTTGGAAACCAATGATAAAAGCGCTACGTTGGATGGCGTGAGCATAAAAAACTTTACTTTTTCTGCAACCGCAACTGCTTGCAAATTATCTGCGGTATCCAATAAAGGAATACAAACTTGATAACGTGAGCGATGCAATTCGTCTTTACCGATTTTGGCAGCTGTTAAGAGTTTTTTATTGTCCATCATGTCTTTTAACATTGGATCTTTTAAATCAAGTTGATGATGTTCACTGATAACAGCACAATTATTTTTATCAATTTGACCATCAGTTACTTTGTAGATCCCTGCCACTTCAAGACCTACAATTTCTGCAATAACATTTAGAAAGGCGGATCGCATACTTTCAAATCGATGCTCGGTATTTTGCAGCGCAATTTCCTGTAATCGATTAATACTTGCACGCAAGCTCACCCTTTCTCCAGCAATTCGATGCTCCAATTGATCGTGTGACACTTTTAATAAATGATAATTTTTAGTAAAACTCTCCAACTTTTGACGCATGTAATCATGGTCCAGATTAAACTTTTGATTTATTTCGTGCCAATGATCTCTAAACTCGCCAATGATCATTAATGTCAATATCATTCCGACACTTAAAGAAAAAGAAAAATTCTGCAAGTTTTCATTTAATTGCAAACTACTCGCTACGCCTGCGATAACCATCAATCCGCAAATTACGCCGTTGGCAAAACCATAGCGAATAGAAATGAGCATTGGACCCAACAAAGGCCAGAAAAAACTCACTTCATGAGTCAACAAACTTTCACTAGTGGACGCTGTATTTTTATTCCAGATCCAAATCGATAGAGCTGCAACCGTGATGGTCTCCAGCCAAGAAACCCAGTTACGTTTAAATCCAATTAAAAGAAATGTACGAATTTTTTTTAACATATTATTTAATCATCTAGTTCTGGAATATCTAGCCCGTCTAATAACTCTTCTATGACTATTTGCCCTGCTCCGGTCAAACTTTCTCTGCCCCAACCACTTCGACTGCCAGACGCTTTCCATAAAACGTTTTTTGTTGTTTTGTCGATTAGTTCCAAAGTGATACTAACAGCGGGCTCGCCATCTAAACCATTTTTGTAATGCCACTCATTCACACTACCTGAAATGACATAAGTTGCTTCTTGTGTGACCAACCACTCGTTTGCTTTGAGCTTGCGGGATTGATTGTCCAAAATACTAATTAAATCCGTCACTTGTGATTTAGGATACATTTGAACATCAACGCCTAAACTAAAAAGTGCAGTGTCGAGTAAAGCTTCAACTTTTTCCGTGGCCAATGGTTGATTGGAGTTGTTTTCTAAAGGCATAATAATCCAAGTTCTCGATTTTTTAATACTCGGACTATCAGCTATTTGATATTGACTGCATGAAAACAAGCTAGCAACAACCGCTAAAGCAAAGCTAGCCTTTAAAATACCTTTTATCAACGAATTTATAAACTTCATTATTTTACCCTTTGATGCCTAACTGGCATCATTTGTTACCACATTTTAAAACTAAGTCTAATCACATTCAGTAATCGCTCACTGATATTACAAGTTATAATAATAACCCAATGAGAATAATAATGACTCATCACCATTAATATCACTGCTTTGCCAATCAATTTTAATACTTAATTCGTCATCACCAAATATTCGCCACCCTAAACCACTGCTAATCGAAAAGTCAGTTTGATTATTAAGAGTATTTATTCCAACAGAAGTATCTAACCAATAAGTCGGTGACGGTTTAATCGATCCTGCTTGACCAGGAACTCCATGGAATAGTCTTTGTCCTAAAGAGAATCTTGCAAATTTGTCATCTATAAAATCTACCGCTTCAATAGAATTAACAGGATTAAAAAAGTCATTTATTTTTGTTAGTTGTGCATCTTCTAATTGGTACTCTTGTTGAACAAAATCTAAATAAACTTCCCACCCAGGATCTGAAGAAAACAATCTTTCTGATGCTCGAATTGAATAATCCCATCCTGTACCAAGCTTATCACCCAATCGAGTAGAGACATTATTTAAGTTTAATCTAAATGATATACTTTCTCGACTAGTTGGAAAATAGTTTAACCCTAAAGATATTTGATCATTTTCAGCGGCAATGGTAGAAAACTGACTCACTTCAAATGCCTGATCAATCCCTATTCGATAATTCGCCTGCAATCTATCATTTAGGTTCATTGTAATGCCAGCAGATACCCCCGCTCGAATAGTATCGAGGCTTTCCGCCAGGTCTATTTTTAGATTAAGTAACTCTGGCCGGGTCTGCTCGGCGTAATGATCAAACCAATCAATTCTTAAATTTAAGTCAAATACACCTCTATACTCATCTCTGATACGATTGTCAGAAATCAATTCTGGTGCATCAGCTTGCTGCTGCAACAAGGCTAAATCCCACCACCCACTTTCAATTGGTTGATAATACTTCGTACTCAATCGTTTGATATTCCAATGTGCATATTCAGCATATTCTGTCGAATAGCCGCTTGATTTGTTTGGATGTTGATTTATATGGACTTGTCTTAGCTCATTACTAGCTCGTTTGTCATTGTTTTTTCCGAGTGCTGCCTCTCCATGTTGCCAAGCATTAGTCCAATCACTATAAGCATATCCACCTAGCTTTTGCATGGCATAATTTTTTTGAGCGGTCGGTAACTGCAATGAAGTTCTCACTAAATGTTCCACCTCACTATAATTTTTCTCTAAAAGAGCAATGGATAACTTTTGCCAATCAGGTAGCTTGATATGACGAAAAGCTGGATCGTCTTTTAATAAAAGTAACCTTTGGTATTCTTGTCTTTGCAAATAATAGGAAAATAAATCAATCATTCCACGTTGTTCAGGGTTTGTAATGACTTGCTTTTCGAGTAGCGGTAAAGCAAACCTCTCACCCGCAAATATTTTAACCATAGAATAAAAAGAGTAATGCTCAGGTTCCAACTCATATAACTCTTTGGTCAAATTATTAACCACATACTGGCGAAGTCGATAGGCCGTTTCCTTTTCTCCCTTTGCTTCCATTAATTGTGCATAGTCTAAAATCGCATTAACACTGACATCATGTTTCTCAATAAGTAACTTCTTTAACCAATGTTCTGCTTCTGCATAGTTATTCAACTTTTGAGATGCTGCAGAAAAAACCAACCAAAAATCCATTTTGTCTTTCAACTCTAATTTGTATCGGTTATAGAGATCCGACAATAATTTGATCTCGTTTTCATCAATAAGCCACCACAAATAACTATTGATAATCGATTCATCTTTCGGCTCACCGTCAATTAGCTGTGAGAACAACTGCTTAACTTTAGCTTTTTTTCCTTGCTTAATTGCAGAAAGTCCAGCGTAATAAATTAATCGTTCATCTTCAAGGTACTCGCTATTAAGCATCAAGCTCGCTAATGTTTTATCTAGTAACTGATAGTTTTTGTTTTTATAGGCTAAATCAATCGCAATCAATAATAAGCGATCGTTCTTCCACCTATTGGATAGTTCCATGAGCGATGGAATATCACTTTCTACAAACGGTTGATGCAACTGTACATATCGATAACTATTGAGCGCAGTAGAAGAATCATAATCTGGTCGTTGGTTCAGCAGTTCAAGTATTTGAATTGCTAAGTCTTTATCACCTGTGTTCCAAGCGAGTGAAAATACTTTTTGTAAATGTGAAATTTCTTGTTGCTCTAAATCCTTCCTGCTAGCCAAAATAGATAGAGCAATTTCGGGATGTCTCAAATTAATTTCTGCTTCAGCGAACAGGTTAGCTTGTTGGCTAGATAGTTCCTTTATCAGAGTTAAATCTTCTAGTTTTTTCAATTGCTGCCAGATTTCTCGAATATCTTCATACTCAGAGAAATAACCATGCAACCTTGCTTTGTGTAATAACAGTGAACTTAATTTTGATTCTGACAATGTATTCTTCTGAGTGTTCTCAATCAAATCTTCGATAACATGAATGGCTGCTCGGCTGCCATCGGTTAATTCCACAATTTGAATATAATCATCATACTCTGTGGGTTGTAAGAACTGTTTTTTATTTAACATTTTATAATACAAACTTTGTGCTGAATAATCGCCTAACGCAATTGATTCTTTAATCGCTTGCCGAATATTTACTTCGCTAGGATTGTTAGTTACTATTTTTTGTGTCAATTCCAACGCTCTAAAAATATCACCAACCCATATTGCGATGTCGTGTGCTTGTCTTATATTTTTTTCGTTAGGATATAATTGAGTTTTTCTTTGAGCAATTTGGTTAGCAAGATCAAGATGATTATTTGCCAAACTAGCTCTAATTAGCCTTGAGAGATAGGACTCACTCAATCGAAGAGTCATTATTTTTTCTAACTGTTCAACAGCAAATTTTTTGTCGCCATTTCTGAGTGCGAGTTCAATTAACGTAACAATAAACTCATTACTAGTTAAGAGTTTATTCCGTCCAATATCATTCTCAGAATTTTGGCTATAGTTCTTTATAAACTGATAACTATTACTTATTGCTTTTTGTTCATTATCCGTGGCATTTTCAATCTGTAGGAGCAAACTTTTAAGTTGCACTAAATCTTGATGTTGTTCAAATATTTTCCTCTGATGTTCTAGCGCGGCCGAATAATTAGAAAACTGCAAGGCGAGTTTTTTAAGTTCTTGATGATTTGTAATTTGATCACTGTCACTATAAGGTAGCAAATACTGATAAGCTTTATCAGCAAAACCCATCGCTAAAGCTGAATCAGCAAAGAACCTTGCAGTTTCAGGAATAGGAATGGAATCGATTTTATTTAAAAAGTGTTCTATTTCGTTCAGAATAGATTGTTTTTCCTGTGCAGTTTGAGCTGAAGAG
>JBMYPE010000104.1:0-6269 GCA_049600015.1 Kangiellaceae bacterium | reverse complement strand
CCTAAACTAGAAGATCTTCAAGGCAAAAAGGTGGGAGTGCAACAAAATACATTTCAGCATAGTTATTTAGAGAAAAACTTTCCGCAATTAAAATTAGTTTTATTTGATGATACAGAGAAAGCGCTGTTGAGGCTATTGAATCATGAGTTGACGGCCATAGTGAGTGAAGTGCCTTACATGAATGCACAGATTGCAAAGCTTGAATTAACTGGAGTATTTAGATTAAGCGATGAAGTGATATCAAAAAATGAGGTTTACGGTTTTATTCCAAAAGGAAATCGTAATATCTTAGAGTTAGTCAATGACGGCATTAAGCAAATGCCTGTAGATAAAATCATTGCATTAGAAAAAAAATGGCTTCCTCAGCTTAGTCCGTATTTTAGTATCGAAAATTCACTCGTTACTTTAACTAAGCAGGAAAAAAAATGGTTAGCAAGCCATAGTGAATTAAAACTAGGAATTGATCCGGGTTGGTCTCCCTACGAATTTGTTGATGAGCACGGTAATTATGCTGGAGTTACTTCCGAATATGTTGAAATAATTAGATCAAAGCTAAATATTGAGTTAGAACCAGATATTTCCTTAAGTTGGAATGAGGCCTTTGATGCAGTTAGTGATGGTGAGCTTGATATTCTTTCTGTTGTCGTTAAGACTGAAGAGCGCGCCAAGAAAATGAATTTCACAGATCCCTATGCTTCTTTTGCATCAGTAATTACGACTAGAAAGAATGCGTTTTATGTCCAAGGAATGGATGAGCTTTCAGGCAAAAGGTTAGGTTTGATTGGTGGTTATATTTTTGAGGAGCTCATATCTACGGATTATCCCGATATTACTATCATTAAGGTAACAAGTGCTCAAGACGGCATAGATAAAGTCGAGAATGGTGAAATTGATGCATTCATAGAATCACTTGCGGTAATTAATCGAGAACTGAGTAATAACCACTATAGTAATGTCATGGTGGCAGCTTTTACACCATATGAGTTAGAGTTATCAATGGGGGTTAGAAAGGGTTTAGAACCTTTGGTGCCGATATTAAATAAGGCACTATCAACTATCTCAACCAAAGAAAAATCTCGAATTGCCAATAATTGGCTTTCGATAGATGTTAACTTTGGAACTAGTATTACTACTTTCTTATATTGGGCGTTACCGATTACCACATTATTAGTGGGAATTATTTTGTTTGTCATTCGATCAAATAGAAGGATGAGTTTTGAAATTAATGTACGAAAAAAGGCGGAAACAGAGTTAGAAAAAGCAATAGAAAAAGCAGAGCAAGCTAACACCGCGAAAGATGAATTTTTAGCAAACATGAGCCATGAAATAAGAACTCCAATGAACGCCATTATTGGTATGTCTTATTTGCTAAAAGAGTCAGAGTTAACAACCACTCAACAAGGTTATAACAAAACATTAAATAATTCGGCAGAATCTTTATTAACACTCATAAATGACATTTTGGATTTATCTAAGGTTGAAGCGGGCAAGTTGGAATTAGAAAATATCCCATTTAATTTACATCAAGTGGTTCAAAATATAGAAGAACAAGTTAAGTTAACGATTGCCGAAAAAGATATTTCATTTAACTCAAAGATTGATAATGATGTTCCAAAGTTTTTAAAAGGAGATGCAATACGAATTAGCCAAGTTCTTCTTAATTTAACTAATAACGCAGCTAAGTTTACCCATGAAGGTTCAATTCAAATTAGCGTAAAGCGTCGTTCTTTTGATGATGCAAAGGTTGAACTGGAGTTTTGTGTAGCTGATACAGGTATTGGTTTAAGTGTCGAGCATCAAAGTAAGTTATTTAAAAACTATAGCCAAGCAGATTCCTCAATTACCAGAAAATACGGAGGTACTGGTTTAGGTTTAACTATATCTAAAAAACTCTGTGAATTGATGGGTGGAGAAATTTGGCTAGCAAGTGAAGAGGGCTTAGGCAGTCGGTTCTATTTTACGATTTCAGTCGACATTGATGCTAAAAATAAGAATATTGAAAAAAATGACACTGCTATTTCGGATGACGTTTTAACTAAGTTGAAAGACAAAAGAGTTTTATTAGTTGATGATAATAAAGTTAACTTAATGGTTGCAGAAACGATACTAAAAAAATCTAGATTGAAAGTAATTACGGCATTAAATGGTCAGCTAGCAATTAATGAATTAAAAGGATCACACTTTGATTTAGTATTAATGGATGTGCAAATGCCAGTGCTCGATGGGCTTGCAGCAACAAAAATCATTCGACAAGAATTGGGAATGGCTAAAATTCCTATCATCGCCTTGTCTGCGAATGTGATGAGCATGGACATTAAGAAATCTTTAAACGCCGGGATGGACGCACATATTGGCAAGCCAATAGATGTTGAACTGTTGCTCAACACTATGGCTCAATATTTGTAGTTTTGATTTTTACAGAAATTCGAGAAAATAAACTATCTCTCTTTTCTGCGGTTATCTCGTTTAGCTGGTTTATTTGAAGAACGGTTAGACGATCGACTAGGCGATCGACTTTGAGAGCGAGTATTGGCTCTGGTAGAATTTCGTTCTCGAGTTTGAGATCTTGACGACCGCTCATTTCTGCTAGTGTTTGTCGACCGCGTTGTGGATTCAGCTCTTCGTTGTACAGAACTCTCGACTGTACGATTGGCGTTTCGTTCGACATTAGCTTGTTGATTACTGTTTTCTCTTGTGACTGTTCTGCTCTCACGATTATTACGCTCTTCAATGGAGATACGACCATCACTTAGTTCCCGTTGAAGTCTCTCTCGGGTTACCTCAGGGCGATTTGTTTCCACTCTATTAGATTGGGGGCGCTCCCTACGAGTTTGAGTATTGCTCCTAGGACGCTCGACCTCATTTTCTCTAGTTGTGTAAGTTCGACGATTGGCCTGATTACTGCGGCTCACCTGATTATTTGTTCTCGTGCGATGAGTTCGAATCTCATTTTGACTCGCTCGATTACTTGAATACCGGTTACTCACTGAAACACTTCTGTAGGAAACACCTCGTCTGTGCGCAGGATTATGTCTCCAACGACTAGCATGTTCATGTCGAATTACCTGACGACGGCTGTGGTAGGCATAAGGTCTATGATGAAAAGGAATTCTCACTACATGTCGGTTATGCCAATGAAAGGAGCTGAAAAAGAATCCAAAAGAAACGTGTACTCGAGGACCCCAATAAAATGGAGAGTGGTGGTGAGTATGACGGACGTAATGTCTTGGATAATGCCAGTAAACAGGCGGATAGTGAGACCAATGCCACGGACCGTAAACAACTCGAGTATCATAATAAGGAACATAAACCACTTGAGTTTCTGCCGGCTCTATAACAATACTTTCCTCATCCTTGGTCACTTTCATTTTTTCCATCTTATCTAAACTACCAATTTCGTAGGCTCTTTGACGTAAAGCTTGGATACTAGCGAGTAGCTTTTTCTCATCAGCTAAAAACGCATCACCTAGTTTTTGAGTCCAGTCTAGATTTTTGCTTAGCCGTTTTAAAATCTCTGGAAATGCTACCAGTGCTTTAACACTCGGATCCCAATCTTTATCTTCAACTGCTTTTACTGCATCGGCAGCCAAAACATCTGGGTTTTGCCCCGTCCACCGCTCAGCTTGAATTACTTCAAGT
Organism: Kangiellaceae bacterium; assembly: GCA_049600015.1. Classification (GTDB taxonomy): domain Bacteria; phylum Pseudomonadota; class Gammaproteobacteria; order Enterobacterales; family Kangiellaceae. The sequence goes on along the minus strand of JBMYPE010000104.1, from coordinate 2,630 downwards.
GGATAGGTCGCCGCAATGAGCACGTGGGTCAAAACTGTATCGGGATAAAGAGCTATAGGCGCTAAAATTTGTTCTAACTCAGCTTCAGAAAAGGGTTTAACCGTTTCCACTGACTTAGCTTCTACTGTCGAAGATTCTGCTTGTAAAGCAAGTGTTGGACTTGCAAGAACTAGAAGAATTAGAGATTGCTTAAGATTATTTCTTAATTTCTGAAAGAAAAAAGCTGATATATTCATCACGTTTTAACCTTTTTTAATGAGGATAGACGTAGTCTACTCAAAATTGTCTTAACTAAAGCTGAATGGCATTTGGATAATGCATTGTTTGAATTATTATTGATGTGCCATTTCTAATAGCATACCATCAATTCAAACCGGTAATTTCAATCTATTCACAAATTTAGTGTTTAAGCTACAAGCTTTAACGTCAGGCAGCCCAATTATGGCAATAAAACCCACTATCTATAAATTTAATATTTCGTTATCTGATATTAATCGAGAGATTTATAACACTTTAAACTTAACACTAGCCCAACACCCATCAGAAACAGCTGAAAGAATGACGACTAGGCTGTTAGCTTTTTGTATTAATTATGAAGAAAAGTTGACATTCACCAAAGGGCTCAGTGAAGTGGAAGAACCAGATATTTGGTGTGTCGAATATAATGACGACATTTCATTATGGATTGATGTGGGAGAACCTGATGTTGAGAGAATTAAAAAAGCGAGCAGAAAATCTAATAACGTAAAAGTTTATAGCTTTAATAGCAAGTCAGATGTCTGGTGGCAACAATCTCAAGATCAATTTAAAATACTCAACGCATCTTTTTATCGTTTTGATTGGGACTCTATTAAAACACTTTCGAGTCTGCTTGATAGAACTATGAATTTGTCGGTTATGTTAACGGGGGATTCGGCTTATGTTACTTATGGCGATAAAAGTTGTGAGATTAATTGGGAGAGGTTGTTTGAAGAAAGCTATAAATAGCCTATTGATTCATTTTAGGCTATTTGTTCGCTTAACCAATTCTCTTTTTGAGTATATAAAATATGAGCTTGCTCATTGCTCACCATTTCAAAACCAATAATATCATTTGCTTTCAACTGCCCCAAAATAGAAAGATCAGCAGAAATGACATTGGCGATTCTAGGATACCCGCCAATCGTTTGTCCATCAACGCTTGATATAATGGGCAATCCGCTAGGTGTGATTTGTATACTACCTTGCGTTAATCCTGAAGATGTAATTTGGATTTGATCGGAGTCTACAATTTTTTTACCGTCTAATCTAATTCCCATTCGGTTTGACTGTTGGCTTACCTTGTATTTATTGGTGAAGAATTGAGAATGTTGTGCGTCAGAAAAATTATCGCTTTCAACGCTTTTTGTACATCTTAATAAATATTTCCCTGAATAAGGCTGATGAAATGATTTACCTAGTGATTTCTTCTTAACAGTTTTAGTTGATATGAACCTAACCAAGTCTCCTTTTTTTATTTGACGATTATGATATCCGCCGATTTTTGCGGTTAAGTTGGTCGAAAAACTTCCGAGTTGTTTTTTTAAATCAAGTTCGCCAGAAAAAGCCAAATAACATCTTGCGCCATTTACTAGTTTGTCAAATTCGAGAATGTCGCCTTTTGTAACTTGGATGGTTTTATTGTTAAATATTTTCTCATTATTTAAATAAAGATCAAACTGTGCCCCACAAATGGCAATACTTAAGGGTGATTGAAATTGAATTTTTGGCCCGATTAATGTGATTTCTAATGCTGGGTGATGGATAGAATTACCGACCAAGGAATTAGCAAGAGTAAAGGCTGTTTTATCCATCGCGCCACTTTGAGAAACGCCGACATGCATGTAACCAGCTCTTCCTAAATCTTGAATACTTGTTTGCAACCCAGCATTTAAAAACAACATGAATTTGACTCTAACATTCGGTTTCAAATTGTCTAAATTCTTCCGATGTAATCGAATAGAATTTGATTTCATCGAGTGGATTAGCAATGGTTATTTCATCTCTATTCAAATCAAACATGGTAACAGGCGTGCGACCAATAATGTGCCAACCTCCTGGGCTATCTATAGGATAAATTCCAGTTTGACTTCCGCCAATTCCAACGGAACCTTTTGTGATTTTGATTGCTGGTGTTCTTTTTCTAGGGAAGTGTAGTGATTTATCTAGTCCACCTAAATACAAAAAGCCAGGTAGAAAGCCGAGCATGTGAACTAGGTAGGTTCCGCTTGTATGTTTTTTGATTAACTCACTTGGTTCTATTTTTAAATGTAAGGATAGTTTTTTTAGGTCTGGCGCAAATTCATCTTCATAGCAGACTGGAATCTGAATTTGTTTATTTGATTTATTTTTCTTTTTAAATTCGGATGAAAGTACTTGATTGACTATTGTAGAAATGTCTTTTTTTATGTTCTCGAAATTTTTCATTGGGTTAGCAAAGTATAGAGTTAAACTTTGATATGCTGGAACAATATCGAGTAGTTGTTCATAAGGCAATTTTGTAGAGATTGAGTTTTTTAATAACAAAATATCTTCTGTAAGAGTTTTGCTGATCTCATTAGCAAATAAAATGGTAATTGCTGAGTCGCCATTAGGACGAATTTTGAAGTCAT
>JBMYPE010000103.1:0-6319 GCA_049600015.1 Kangiellaceae bacterium | reverse complement strand
GCTAATTACCTTTTTAAGATCGCTGGAGAAGGTTGGCTCGCTAGTGCTCAATATGAATTTGCTCGAAGTCAAGAATCCTTGGGTGAGGGAGAGTTATTAACTGTCTCAATAAAAGGTAAACCTATCACTATTCGAAGCATAACTGATCTCAGCCGAGCCCATAAAAAAGAAGCGTTTTATTGGATGAGAAGCGCGGCAATGCAATCTAATGTCGATGCGATTTTGTCGTTAGGCTATTATTACGAAAAAGGTATTGGAACAGACATAGAATTAGAAAATGCGACTAGACTTTATAAACTCGCTTCAGAATTAGGAAACTATCAAGGTTCGTACAATTATGGATATATGTTGATAAATGGATATGGTGTAGAAAGAGATTATGTCGAAGCTATGAATCAGTTTCTTTTGGCAGACAAAAATAATCATATTTCAAGCGCTAACCAGATTGGATTGCTGTACGAAAACGGTCATGGTGTAGAAAAAGATTACGGGGAAGCATTGACGTGGTTTACAAAAGCAGCGAACAATGATTACAAATATGCATTTTACAATTTAGGAAGGTTCTATGAGTATGGATTAGGTGTGAAAGAAGACAAAAAACATGCACTAAAATGGTATAAAAAAGCGGCTGTAAAAGGACATATTGAATCTAAAGAAAAAATAAAGCTTTTAGATAAGAATTAATTGAATAACAAGATTAGGAGTATACTTAACATTCAATCTCCTAGATTCAGATGATAAAATTCTATATCAAGCTAACAGATTATTTAATTGTTTCTGACTAAGCACATATCAAAAAAGAGCGACCTTTAGGGGGTAAATGTTTATTAAATGGAGCTAATAAAATAACAAGCAAAGAGTTAACTAAGAAAAACATTTTGGTTTAAATCGACTAAATAGTTAAATATTGTCCCCCAGAGCAGCTCATTATATTTGTAGAATAACAACGATGGTGAACTCTTTCTCAACGTCGTTGTTACCTGTCTCAGCTGAATAAAGTTACTTAACTGCAGGCTTCACAAATTTTAGCGTCATTCGGTCACTTTCACCAATCGCTGTATATTTAGCGCGATCTTTATCTTTTAATCGATAACTAGGCGGTAAGTTCCAAACTCCATTAGGGTGATCTTTAGTGTCATTTGGATTCGCATTGATTTCGCTTTGCGCGACCAGTTTAAAACCAACCTTTTCTGCCATCTTAATAATCTCATCTGTCTTAAGATAACCCAATTTTCCAGAGGTATCTTTTGGAATGCTATCTCCAGCACGATGTTGAACTAGGCCAAAGATTCCACCAGATTTGATCACTTTGTATATAGCCGCATAAACTTTTTCAGCGTGATTATTGCGCGACCAGTTATGGGTATTTCGGAAAGAAACGACCATATCGGCAGAGTTTTCTTTGGCAAAATCGAGCTTGTCAGGAACTTCCATAATACTCAATTCGACCTGCCCATAGTTTTCTGGGTCGGCTGCTAATTTTTTTATCAATTTTTTTGCATTCACATTGTAATATTTAACTTTTGATTCTGGGTCGAATCCAGCAGCAATATAGTGGCCGTTCTTTTTGAGGTAAGGAGCCAATATTTCAAGATACCATCCTCCGCCCGGAGAGATCTCAACCACTGTCATTTCAGGTTTAATTCCGAAAAAATTGAGTGTTTCCACTGGATGTCTAGAGGCGTTTCTTGCAATATTACTATCACTACGATGTTTACCATTTGCTAATTCAGTCAAGCTGTCACTAGCAATAGCTGTACTGGGCAAAAATTGTAAGCTGACAAAAAACAAGAAGACAACTTTTAATAGTCTCAAAGTATTGTTGTACATATTGTTAATCCTTTTATGGTGATAATTTATGGTCTTAATTTGAATTTCTGATTTGTTATAATAATTGCGATACATTCACATATCAACTTACTAAACCATTTCGTTTAAATAATTGCAAACTTTATAACAATAAGCATCGTCATAGTTAAAGAAATCTCAATAACACCTAAATTTAGTGCCAATCGAAAGGTAGCTAAAATACAAAAGATCGCTAAAAAACTTTGGAGAAACTATGAAAACTAACAAAAACTTAACACTATCCGCTCTACTACTCGCTACGTTTACAACATTTGCCTCTGCTGATGTCACTGATGTGATAAATAAACAATACGCATTTGATCAAGATGGAAAAATTGCATTATCTAATATTAATGGTGATGTCAGTATTTCAGCGTGTAATTGTAGCGAAGTGAGCTTAGTCGCAATTATTACCGCTTCCGATCAGGAGACGCGAGATCGTATTAATATTGAAATTGACTCTAGCGAATCAAATTTATCAATAAAAACTAAATACGCCAAACAAAAAGAACGCTTTGGCCATAATGACTCACATTCAAATGTGACTTATGAATTGCAAGTGCCTAATGATGTATTTTTACGAGATCTAAACCTAATCAACGGCGATTTAAATATTTCAGGTGTTACAGGAAAACTAAATGCCGACTTAATTAATGGCGATTTAAAGTCAGACGGAATGACCTCCAACACAAATGTTAATACAGTGAATGGTGGAATGTATTTAACTTTTAAAAGTTTAGACAACGCCGATAAAATTAAATTAGATTCAGTCAACGGTGCTATTGTAGTTCGCGTTCCAAGTGATGCCAATGTTAAAGTTGACGCAAATACAGTTGGTGGAAAAATTAGCAATGACTTTGGTATTAAAGTCAAAAAAGGTAAATATGTTGGCTCTAGCATGCATGGTTCTATCGGTGATGGTTCAATCCGACTTTCTATGAATAATGTGAATGGTAAGATAAAGTTAAAAACGTTATAACTACTTAGTTTCTACACGAATCGTCCTTGAATATCTTTTGCATAAAGATAGGACGAGTATAGCAAATTACTTAAATCGAGAAAACAAACCATTCACACCTCGTACCATCCATTTTGGATAATGTGTAGCCCATTGCACCAATAACTTATTCGCGAGCTTATCAACATATACAACTTCACCTTTCATACAAGACTTATAAGATTCGTTAGCTAACTCCATAGGATCTGCTTTTAGAAAACCTGGAATATATTTTTCTATGCCATCAGCTTGACTCAGCATTTTTGTTTCGGTCATTCCTGGGCATACACAGGTAACACTAACACCTTTGCTTTTTAGCTCTTCTGCAATGCCTTCGGAAAATGATAAAACAAAAGCCTTACTGGCACCGTATGCTGCAAAGCCGGGCATTGGCATAAAGCTAGCAATTGAACCTACATTTAATATTTTACCTTGGCTACGCTCAACCATTGGTCCAACAAATTGATAACACATGTTAACCAAACTTTGAATATTGAGCTGAATTAAACGGTTGAGTTGTTCTACATTGCATTCATGCAGTTTTTCAATCTGCATCATTCCGGCATTGTTCACTAATATATCAATTTGAATCTCTGCTAGAGCCAGTTTATCAAACAGCTTTTTAGCTGAATCCGGCGGAATTAGATCTGCGGCATATACATGAACCTTTATTTCGTATTTAGATGACAATTCCTGAGCTAACTTTTGAAGTTTATCTTCACTTCTAGCGACTAAAACTAAATCATGTTTGTTTTTTGCAAATATCTCTGCAAAACATCTTCCTATACCTTCAGACGCGCCGGTAATCATTGCTGTTTTTAATTGCTGCATGGTTCTAACCTTATTGAGTTGTATGATTTGCTCATTTGATTTTGCTTGTTTATCACCAAGGTCGCAAGTTTTAACGGATATTATGTTTTAGTAATTACAATTATTAATAATCAATTGTCCACAATCAATGTTATTTAGAGTTAATAGCCTAGAAGGAAATAGAGAATGTAACTAGTCGCCTAATGATTTAAAAACCGTTAAACTTACACTAAAACTCAAAAAGAAAAAAACTATGAATCAACCATTTAGTCAGTCTGTGAGCTTCAAATTAGATAAAGCTCATTTTCAAGAATGTTTTGAACAATCTGCGCAAGAAGTGCAAATCAAAGATTACTACAAAGCAATCATTTTAGGGGTGTTGAGTATTTCTCTTTTTTTTGTTGAAGCTGAGCATTATTACTTTCCTTTCTTTTTGTTCTGTCTTGGAGTGCTTGAAATACTCAGCGTAAAGTATCGCCAGACATGGTGGGTATGGCGCCAATTAATGAGTAAATCAGCTAATGCTACTGTTGAACTTATTTTCGATGATGACGGGATAACTACCATTTCAAAACAGGTTAATTCTCAAATTTTATGGAATGATATCAATAGCATCAAACAAACTAAAAAAGGATTTTTATTAAAACATAAAAACGGCGTTAGTTATCTTTCTAATAGTTACATTAATGAAGAGATGAAAGAGTTTATTTTAAACAAAACCAATATGTAAATAACTAATTAGAGTCAGTGAGTATTTAAAGGTGAAATAAAAATAATGCAAAAATTTACAACTATTTTTGATCGAGCCGCTGAAAGAAAAGGTGGTAAAAAGGCGCTGCTAGAATTAATGCCTAAACAGTTAACAAATGCGGAGATGTGTGAGTTGCCAGATAGTGCTTATTTATCTGCGATGACTAAAAAAGTTTTTCAAGCTGGTTTTGTATGGCGAGTCGTAGAAAATAAGTGGTTTGGGTTTGAGGAGGTTTTTTGGGAGTTTGAACCTCGAAAACTTGAATTGGCAAGTGATGAACAAATTGAACGTATGGCAAGCGACAAGCGTATTATCAGAAACTTAACTAAAGTAAAAACCGTGAGAGACAATGCTTACTTTGTTAACCTTGAATCGGAAAAGTATGGAGGGTTTGGCCAGTTTATCGCTGATTGGCCTATCGATGAAATAACACAACTTTGGTTGTATTTAAAGAAACATGGATCGCGTTTGGGCGGAAATACAGGACCTTACTTTTTAAGAGCGGTTGGTAAGGATACTTTTCTCATGACCAGAGATGTAGTGGCATATTTAGTTGGACAAGGCATTGTAGACAAGCAACCTAGCTCTCAAAGAGATCTCAAAGCGGTACAAACCGCTTTTAATGATTGGCAACAACAAAGCGGTCGTTCAATGGCAGAAATCAGTCGAATAATTTCTTGCTCTATTGGTGAAAATTTAGTTTTATGATCTGAGTTCTTCTAAAAAGGCTGTAGCTACTCTTTTATTTCAAAGATGATGGTAGCAATGGCGATGAAAGTAGCCTCGTAAATCGTTTCCAACGACCTTTTTCGCTTTGATCACTTCCTGATTCAATCCAGTTTTTAACTAGATCTTTTCCCCAGTTGTAATTGATAACATAAGCGCCATAAGTATCCCAAAATTTAACTCTTTGTTCTGCTTTCTCTTTTGAGACCAAGGTATATCGTTGCAACATAGGAACCACTTTTTCTTTAGATACTTTTCCATTTAAATAAAGTCGAGCCAGTTCGTTTCCTGCATAATTTAATTTGGATTTTAATTTAGAGTACTGAGCATAGGTATCGGCTAGCTTTGGATCTATTCCGGCGATAGGATACAATTTTTCTTTTTCAAATTGAATTTTTTCTTCACCAGGAAAAGCCATATCTATTCCGTAATTGGCACTGCCTTCTGCGATTAATGATTGAGGGCTAAAAAGAGGATAAACACTAAACTCTAACCACCCTCTTTTTTTAACTAAATTGGCTTCCAGTAATGCATTGTATGTGTGATGACCGGGGTAACCTTCGTGGCAACCCAAATCAATTGCTCGTGATATATCAATGGGTAATTCATTATTAATTTGTATTAGTGAATAGGCATTACCTTTATACCAGTTGTATCCGCTCCAGGGTTTATCTTGTACGTATTCCAATTTGAAAGTTTCTTTATCCAACAATTGAATAAACTTTCTAGTTCTTTGTTGGCAAGCATCAATAGCTATTTTAAATACTTCATTTAATTTATCGCGAGGAATGACAAATTGTTTATCAAATATTTTCGCTTTCTCAATTAGCGACTTATCACCAGGAAGCAGTTTGTTAAGACTTGCTAAAGTTTTGTCGAACTCACTTAATTTAAAGTGAGGTGCTTCGGTATCATAAAGAGCTCGACTTTGGGCATCAAAGTCTAGTTTATTTCCACTTTGTTTCATTACCGCATAGGCTTTTAATGTACTCAACTGAGTTTTTAAGTACTGAACACGAAGAGATAACATTTCTTCTGATGATTTGTGCGACTGTAAGTCATTCAATAGTGCTTTTGAACGCTCAATGATCTCTGCTAAGAGCAATTTATTTTCTTTTGCCTGTTGTAACCATTCTTGAGGTCCATAGTAAGCATCAACATAAGCGGAATCATGTTCACCTAATGCT
>JBMYPE010000102.1:0-6362 GCA_049600015.1 Kangiellaceae bacterium | reverse complement strand
TTACGCTTTACAAATTTTAGCCAAAGCATCTAATCGCCGTTCTGATTTTGATACGTACGGATTTTCATCATCCCATGCATACCCCGCCAAAATTGAACTAATCATTTCTTTCACTTCATTTTCAGATCTTTGATAAAAAATAATGTCCTGTAATCGTCCGTCATACCAGGCTTCCACAAATTTTCTAAAAGTATTGACGCCTTTCATTAATGGTTTTGCGTATTCTGTTTCCCAACAAATGTTTGATTCTGATTTTTGTTTTATTAAAAGAGTCGCCGCCAAACTAGCTGATTTAAAAGCTATGGTGACACCAGAGGAAAAAACTGGATCTAAAAACTCACCTGCATTCCCCAATAAAGCAAAGTTTTTACCATGCAGAGATTTTACATTAGAAGAATAGCCTTTTATTTCTTGTATTTGATTTATAGGCTTAGCATTAGCTAATAGTTTTTTTAGTTTTGGTTCTTGTTCTATACATGTAAATAACTTCTCTTTAGCATCCCCAGCAATTTTAGATAAATACTCTGGTTTTGCAACAACACCTATTGAACTAGTTCCATCAGAAAAAGGAATCAGCCAATACCACACTTCTTGATCCAAAGGATTAACGCAGATAAGTATTTTATTTCTGTCATAGTCAGTCGAAGAGATATTATCTTGAATATGACAAAAAATAGATTCCCTCATTGGAAAGTTTGAGGGTAATTCAAGATCTAATAAACGAGGTAATACGCGACCAAACCCACTAGCATCCAAAATAAAGTTGCACGTTATTTGGCAGTCTTCGTCTTTATCATTTTTTACTTTAAGTTGATAACCACTTTCCAATTCTTTTATTTCTAATACTTCATTTTTGAAACGAATAGGCACTCCTTGTTCGATCGCACAATCAGCTAAACGTTTATCAAATTCAGCTCGCTTAACTTGAAAGGTTGTGCCAGGGCCTTTTGTAAATTTTTTCTCAAAATTAAACTCGCTATCTTGTCCATTTTTACTGAATGCTGCACCATTTTTGAATTGGAAGTTTGCTTGATTCACTACATCTAACATCCCCGCATCTTCCAAAAAGACCATTAACTGTGGAAGTAAACTTTCACCAATAGAAAATCTAGGAAATTCTTGCTTTTCTAAGACTAAAACATTAATTCCTGCTTTATTTAATAAACTTGAAGCTAAACTTCCTGATGGGCCTGCGCCAATTATGAGCACGTCCACAAATTCTTGCTTGTTAACCGTCATCAAAAGTTCTCAATCTAAAAATAAATATTCCACTCAATTGTCGCATAATAAGTTTAGCTAGTGAAATGTTATAGACCCTTTTTAAATATGCGCAACGGTCAGATAGACATGATTATAATAATTGGTTAGAGTATCAATAAATATACTATCTGTGGAGTAGACAATGAATAATAATCAAGCTCATCCAGTCATTAAAGAATTTGAAGGTTCGGCTCTTGTTACACGCGAAAAATATGAGAGTGATTATCAAACATCAATTGATTCGTCAGATCAATTTTGGGCAAATAAGGCTAATGAGTTTATTGATTGGCACAAACCATGGCATTCCGTCAGCAATGTTGACTATCACAATGCAAAAATAGCTTGGTTTGAAGGTGCTCAGTTAAACGTTTCTTACAATTGTATTGATCGACATTTAAAAGATAAAGCGAATCAAACCGCCATTATTTTCGAGGGCGATGAACCTGGAAACCATAAAAATATAACTTATCAAGAACTCCATGATGAAGTCTGTCGTTTTGCGAATTTACTAAAAAAGCGGGGTGTAAAAAAAGGCGATCGAGTATGTATTTACATGCCAATGATTCCCGAGGTTGGTTATGCCATGCTTGCTTGCGCTAGAATTGGTGCTGTTCACTCAGTTGTTTTCGGTGGATTTTCTCCCGAAGCATTAAGTTCTCGAATTTTAGATTCTGACTGTCAAGTTGTCATTACCGCTGATGAAGGGGTTCGTGGCAGTAAAAAAATTCCACTGAAAGCTAACGTCGATATCGCACTTCAAAAGTGCGCCAACGTTCATAGCGTAATTGTTGTAAAACATACCGGAGCTGAGGTTAATTGGAACAACAATCTGGATGTTGATTACTGGTCAGAAAGAGAAAATATGGCTCCGACTTGTGAACCAGAAATTATGGAAGCAGAAGATCCATTATTCATTCTGTACACATCTGGTTCTACCGGAACACCCAAAGGTGTATTGCACACTTCTGGTGGCTATCTTCTTTATGCTGCCATGACGCACAAATATGTATTTGATTACCAAGATGGAGACATTTATTGGTGCACAGCCGATGCTGGTTGGATCACGGGGCATTCTTATATTTTTTATGGACCTTTAGCTAATGGTGCTACCACGTTAGTATTTGAAGGTGTGCCAACCTATCCTAATGTATCTCGTTTTTGGGATGTGGTAGATACTCATAAGGTTTCAATTTTTTATACTGCGCCTACAGCCCTTAGAGCTCTTATGGCTCAGGGTGACGAGTTTGTTACCAACAGTTCAAGAGCGAGTTTAAGGTTACTTGGAACAGTAGGAGAACCGATTAACCCCGAAGCTTGGGAATGGTATTTTAAAGTGGTTGGAGAAAGCAGATGTCCAATTGTCGATACTTGGTGGCAAACCGAAACAGGCGGTATTTTAATTACTCCGTTACCAGGCGCACACGATTTGAAACCGGGTGCAGCGAGTAAACCATTTTTTGGCGTAAAACCGATGTTACTCGATAATGATGGTAACGAATTAAAAGGTGAAAACGAAGGCGCGCTTGTAATGGCGCAAAGCTGGCCGGGACAAATGCGTGGCGTATATGGTGATCATAAACGTTTTTACGATACTTACTTCTCTCAATATCCTGGTTATTATTTTACTGGTGATGGTGCTCGTCGCGATGAAGATGGCTATATTTGGATAACAGGACGAATGGACGACGTACTAAATGTATCCGGACATCGATTGGGAACGGCTGAAATTGAGAGCGCATTAGTATTGCACCCCAAAGTTGCAGAGTCCGCGGTTGTTGGGTTTCCTCACTCTATAAAAGGTGAGGGCATTTATGCTTATGTCACCTTAATGAATGGCGAAGAACCAACTGAGGAATTAAGAATTGAACTGATTAAGTTTGTCAGTAAAGAAATTGGCGCTATAGCAAAACCTGAGGCTATTCAATGGGCTCCTGGACTTCCAAAGACCCGCTCAGGAAAAATAATGCGTAGAATATTAAGAAAAATAGCTGCAAATGAATTTGATGAGTTAGGAGATATATCCACTTTAGCAGATCCTTCTGTCGTCAAAAACTTGATTGATAATCGTTAAGTTATCGAAATTATAAAAAGTGAGGGCATTATAAATAAAGCCCTCACCTAATAAAATACTAACTAAGAATTAGTAATTTCCAACACCATCGCTGTTTGACTCGTCGTCAGCGTGCGGCAACTTGACATTTTTTGCTGGCACAACGGTCGAAATGGCGTGCTTATATACCATTTGACTTACGGTATTTTTAAGCAGAATAACAAATTGATCAAAGGATTCAATTTGTCCTTGTAATTTAATCCCATTCACAAGAAAGATTGACACCGGAATATGCTCACGGCGTAGTGCATTCAAGTAAGGGTCTTGTAATGATTGCCCTTTTGACATAATAGTCTCCATATTATTGTTATTATTCGTCGATTGAACCGAACGATTAGCGCCCAGCCATCCACGACAAAGTTTTAAGTTCCGGAAAGCCTGCAGACTGATTAGCAAACTTCGATCAATACTTTCCATGTTTATTAAAAGCAATTAATAGTGAATTAACAGCCTTACTCCAACAGCTAAAACTTAAATTAACTTTTGCTGCATGACCAAAAGAATGACATTTAAGCTTCACACTGATTTTAGCAGTAATCTAATATTTCTGCTAAAAATACCGACTTATACCTACATCCAACCATGATCTAGGACAAGTATAGTTTCTTAGTGGGGATAAAAAGTGATAAGTTCAATGAATTTAAAGAGTTTTTAATTTATGTGAACACTTGAGAAGAATTATTCTTTCAATATACTTAAGTGGTACATGGCTTCTCTAAAAATGATTCTATTAATTTATGACAATCAATTTTATTTTGTTCATCAGATAAGTCAAACCAGTGAATATTTGACCAACTTCTCAGCCATGTTAATTGTCTTTTGGCGAGCTGTCTGGTTGCGATGATTGCTTTTTCTCTTGCCTCATCTAACGTATAAACTCCTTGCTTATACTGCCAGTATTGTCGATACCCAACACTACGCATAGATGGACAGTCTAGATCTAAATCTTCTCTATTATATAGATCTGAAATTTCTTGTAAGAATCCACTCTCAATCATTCGATCAAACCGTTCGGCGATGCGCTCATGCAGCGTTGTTCGCTCTGTAGGTGAAATCGCGATAGATAAGAGTTTAAATGGGAATTCATAGGACTCTTGTTCCTTGTGCCATTGCGATATGGGTTTCCCGCTTGATTTAAAAACCTCTAGAGCTCTGGTGATTCTTTGTGTATCTTTTGAGTTAAGTCTTTGCGCACTAATAGGATCGACTTTTTGCAAATCCTTGTGAAGAGATTCGATTCCGACCAACTTTAATTTTTCTTGAATCTCAGCACGAACCCTATTATCGGTTACAGGCATTTCTGCAATACCCTGTGTAAGTGCTTTAAAATAGAGCATTGTCCCACCTACCAGAAGAGGTACTTTGTTTCTTGAATGAATGTCATTAATTAGGTTAAGTGCATCGGAACAAAACTGTGAGACAGAATAACTGTCTTTAGGATCGAGAAAGTCAATCAAATGGTGCGGCGCTAAAACTAACTCACTTTCAGTTGGCTTTGCACTTCCAATATTCATTTGAGTGTAAACTAGGGTTGAATCGACGCTGATAATTTCAAACCCATTAAATTTAATTTGATTATTCTTTGCCTGCTGATTTTCAGCACTAAAAAAATCCTTCTGAACCAAATCGATTGCAAGCGCCGTTTTGCCACTAGCAGTGGGGCCCATAATAAAGATAACTGGTAGATTTGATTCTTTCATGAATTTGTGTGAATTCGATTTTGTTCTTTTTTATTGTTAAAACAACTTTCTGCAATATCAGATGTTATTTTTATCATGCTATTATTAAATTGATTTGACTCTGATTCAAAGGTAAAAATATTCTTTTCTAGAAAATAGTTTATTGCATGGCTGTCGATTTCAAAACATTCTGAAATATCGCTTAAAACGATCTCATAATTATTTTTTCTCTTTCCATTTAGTGCAGATTGCCAATGAGTAAATAAGTTAATCACTTTATTTTTATCTTGATATTTACACCAAAAAGGCACTCCTTTCAATTTAACACTTACCTTCGAATGGGGTTCAAATTGAAATCCCATACTACAAAAATAATCTCTCACATCGTACTCTTCCAAAATCGCGTTTTCCACACTGACTAATTCAGGAAAAAGTAGATCGATAGACTCTAATTTTTTATTTTGTTTGAAAGAATTTAAAAGGCATTGCCTAACCCAAGATATTTCATCTATAAACCATGAATCAGTCACAGAGCTTATTAAACTAAATCCTTTATCTAATCGTGTAACAGTGTAAAAGGGACTAGTATTAACTATGTTTTCACTGACAGTCATATCGGGATTAGTCGTTACCTGGTTAGTTGGCCAATACTGAGTATCTGCTTGTTCCGATATAAAATGCTGTGAAGGTAAAGTATTTCTAGTATGCGAATACAGGGTTTCTTTCGAGTATTTTTTTTGCTTAGGCGATCGTTCACGACTAAACGCTACGTTTCTATTCTTTTCTTTTATACTCAAAGAAATCACGTCTTGTACTTTAGATAAAGCTTCATTGACTGTTTTAAATAAAAGGTCGTGAATGTCTCGTTGATTTTCAAACCGAACTTCGTTTTTAGTAGGGTGAACATTGACATCTACTTTCTCCGCATCCAAGTATAAATAGATAACGTAAGATGCCATTCTTCCCGCTGGGATCTTATCTTGGTATGCTAATCGAACGGCGTGAGTCAGCGTTTTGTCTTTAACCGCTCTATCGTTGATAAAAATAAATTGTAAATCGGATTCGCTTCGGTGAAATTCATACCCTCCTACAAATCCTTTTATGGTAACCGTCTCATGTTCACACTCAAAAATGATGGCTGAATTTGAAAATGCCTTGCCACAGATATGTGCTAATCTATGCCGCTCCTGAGAAGATATAATAAACGGAACCCCATCAACTGACCTGTTTTCTTCTATTGTGACAGCTGGTATTTTTTTTACTATTTTTCCGTTATGCTTTAACGTAAAAGAAACATCAAAATTTGATAAGGC
>JBMYPE010000101.1:0-6391 GCA_049600015.1 Kangiellaceae bacterium | reverse complement strand
ACATAAATAAAAAACTAGAATTAATTAGTAAGCAAACCAAAAAAAGAGGAAAAAGTAGAGGCTTATTCGGAGAGTTGGCAGAGGAAAAACAAAAAATCAAAAAGGAATAAAATAGAAAATGACCGTGATTAATATTAAGAAGAAACATCAACTACCACTAATCGAGCTAAAACAAAAAATTGATTCCATTATTATCGAAATGGGAAAAAGACTCGAATTCAATTCAGAGTGGGAAAATGAATATTCACTCATTTTTAAACGTAAGGGCGCTAGTGGAAATATAGAAATTGATGAAAATAACTTTGAATTAACGTTAAGATTAGGGCTGATGTATAAATCATTAAAAGGCGTAATTCACAGTGAAATTAGCGCGGCTGTTAGCAAAAAATTAAATTAAAATAACAATTGAGAGCAACATATGAAATGCCCAAAATGTCCAGATAGAGATCTAAAACCAACAAAAATAGAGGAAGATTTAGCCGTACTAGGTTGCGATTGTTGTAAAGGTTCTCTTTTGCCTATGATTCAATATCGTCAATGGGTTGAAGAGCATCCTCTTGAAAATCAAGAAGCAGAAAAACAGAAACGACTTGTAGAAACTGACGAAAGTAGTCAAGCTATACAGTGTCCTAAATGTTCCAGTTTAATGATGAAATATCGCATATCATCAGTGTCAGAAAATCGAGTTGATTTGTGTGCCAGTTGTTATGAGTTATGGTTAGATTCTGGTGAGTGGCAACTAATTAAACAGTTAGAAATGCATGGAAAACTACCATCCATATTTTCCGACTTTTGGCAGAATAACATTAAAGAAGAGTTGTCAGAGAAAGCTTACCATGCAAGATTTGAAGAACTGTTTGGTAATGATTATACCAAGATTAGAGAATTTAAAATCTGGATAGATGATTTTGATAAAAAACAAGCCGTAGTTAATTTTTTAAAGAAACCGAAGCGGAGTATATGAATCTTGATACGATGAAGCCAAGTTTATTGTCTGTTATCATACCAATCACGGAACGTTTGAAATATTCTGAAACTTTACATAGTGTACATGTTTTTGGTGATCATTAGACATTCATTTAATTGATGATGAATTGTGAAGTCGATGCGGTTGAGAAAAACTATATACCGAAAATGAGTCTGTCCGTATTCTAGTATTTTGTAATAATTATTGTGTTCCAAAAAAATTCTAGAATTTTCACTAAATCAGATTGCTATGCTCATTAAGTCAAAAGAGAATATAGCTAACATCTTCGGTTTATGGTAAAAGACTGCCAATCGATGATAACACTAAATTTCCAGATTTTTTGTTAGTCCTCCGCCTCCTATGGCTAAACAAATCTAACTATCTGTAGTCTATTAAGGTGGCAATGAGTTTAGATAATTGAGAGATAATATGAATAACACTAACAAAATGACCATATTTTCATTCGTTTTATTACTGGTGAGCTGTACAAGTAATAAACCGAATACAATCTATGGGGCTGGCTTATCAAGTACCGGTCTTTGCGAAGAATCTACTGTCCAACAAGGTTTTACTTTTAAAAAAGATGATAAAGAAGCGATTCCTTGTCTGATTATGCAACCACGTTACCCAAGAGAAGCAGCAATGAACAGAATTATGGGTTACGTCTCGCTTAATTTTACTTTGAGTGAATCGGGGCGACCGAGTAATATTAAAATCACAGAGTCTGTTCCTGAAGGAGTATTTGACGATGTTGCATTGGTGTCTTTTCGCGAGTGGGTTTTTAAAGTAAAAAAAGTTAATGATTCTGTCGTGAAACAAGAAAATATGATTTATACCATGGAGTTTAGGGTGGAATAATTAATTAGTTAGAATTTAATTAATTTCCGACTGCTGAATTCACTGAGAGTTTTAATCAAAACACTAAAATATAATGTAAACACAGTAAAAAGAGCTTACCAATTATGACAAATGATCAAGCGATATTGTTTGCCTTAATGGCGTCAGTTTTGGGCATGCTACTTTGGGGTAAGTGGCGATATGATTTGGTGGCTTTTGCGGCCTTGGTTATTGGGTTGTTGTTAGGGGTGATTCCTGTGGATCAGGCGTTTTCTGGATTTGGTCATCCTGCCGTTATTATTATTGCGCTGGTGTTAATTGTTTCTCGTGCACTGTCTCAATCTGGCGCTATTGAAATGCTGACCAGTCGAGCGATTGATTCTAATCGGCCGTTACCTTTGCACATTGCCTCTATGGGATTTCTTGGCGCAGTCTTGTCCGCGTTTATGAATAACGTGGCGGCGCTGGCTTTATTAATGCCTGTTGATATTCAGGCAGCCAATAAAGCCAAACGATCACCGGCGCTTTCTCTTATGCCACTTTCTTTCGCGACGATTCTTGGCGGGATGGTGACTCTTATTGGCACACCACCGAATATTGTTATTTCCCAATACCGAGAAACCGCACTTGGTGAGGCTTATGGTATGTTTGATTTTGCTTATGTTGGGCTGGGCGCCGCAATAGCGGGATTAGCCTTTGTGGCTTTTGTTGGTTGGCGTTTTGTTCCGACGGATCGTTCTAAACATAACGCGGGTAATGAGTTGAGTAATCTTGAAGGCTATGTGGTTGAAATAGGTGTGTCGGAAGGTTCCAGTGCTATCGGTAAAACCATCAAAGAACTTGCTGATTTGGCTGAGGAAAATGATGTGATGATCCTTGGGTTGGTACGCAATGGAAAACGGCTACCTGGCCGGGCATTAAATGAGGCTATTCGTAAAGGTGATTTGTTAGTTTTGGAAGCCGGCCCAAATGCAGTGGAAAGTTTTGCTACTGCATTGAAGTTATCTTACTCGCGATCAGAAAAACACAATGGGGTTTTAGCGGGAACGTTATCTATGGTAGAAACTACGGTTCCATTGGAGTCTCGTATTACCGGTCGTTCTGCATTAGATATTCGTTTGTTGTACCGACACGGGGTCATGTTGCTTGGTGTGTCTCGCGAAGGTAAGCCATTTAGAGATCGTGTTCGTAAATTAATTATTAAGCCGGGTGATGTTTTGTTACTGATGGGTAATGAAGATCAGATTGATGATGTGATTAATTGGTTGGGCGTTTTACCCTTGGCTCCTCGTGACTTGCAAGTCACTCAACATGATAAAGCGTGGTTGGCTATTTCTCTATTTGGCGCAGCTATTTTAGCGGCGAGTTTTGGTTATGTTTATTTAACCGTAGCGCTTGCAGCTTGTGTAGTGCTTTATCTTTTACTCAAGGTTATTTCTCTGTCACAAGCTTACGATTCTATTCAAGGTTCTGTTTTGATACTGCTGGCATCATTAATCCCCATTGGTGCTGCTTTAGAACAATCGGGCGGAACCGAGTTAATTGCAGAAGTTATCGTGAGTAGCACGCAAGGTTGGCCAGCGGTTGCCATTTTGGTTTTGCTAATGGTAGTGACAATGACGTTATCAGATGTACTCAATAATGTGGCGACAGTTTTAGTTGCCGCGCCCATTGCAGTATCCATCGCAACGCGGTTAGATGTAAATCCAGATACGTTATTAATGGGAGTGGCAGTTGCCGCATCTTGTGCGTTTTTATCACCGATAGGACATAAAAATAATACAATTATTATGGGTCCGGGTGGTTATCGGTTTGGGGATTATTGGCGAATGGGTTTGCCGTTGGAAATTTTGATAATTTTAGTTTCGATCCCGCTGTTGATGATTTTTTGGCCCTTGTAGGTGGATGTGATTTACAATATTACTGCGGTGTTATATCTCGATAAAACGGTTGGGTGATTAGGTTTAAAAAATCAAACGTTCTGACCTCCATTGCTTACTGACCCAATTGCTTATAAGGCTAAAACATATAGAAGAACCAGATGCATCCGCCCAATTATATTGTAAACAGAGAACTTTAAAGGTATTCTTTCAATCTTTTTCAACTAACACCCCCACCTCCAAATCTAATTATAAAATAAATTAAGGGACTAATTATTATGAAATTACCTTACCTGTTGGCACTTTTTTTTGTGTCACTCGCGTTCACATCACATGCTAATTCGGTTGATTTACTCGATGTGAAAAAATTTCCAAAATGGTTTCAAGACTCTTATGTTCAAGAAGCTCAATTAGTGGACACGACGGAAATTATCATTGAGCAATTTAACATCAAACAAGAAGTTCTCGGTAATATAAAATTACTCGCCGATAAAGAAGGAATATGGTTGTATCATATTAATTTCGGAACAAAAACACCTATAGAATGTTATGTTTTGACTTCACATAGCGGTCCTGCAAATTCCATGTATGCCATGATGGAAAGTGGGCTTGACGATATTGCGACTTTGAACAAGAAAAAGTTATCTGCAAGTTTCAATTTTTCTCTGGGAACAGGGGTCATAGGAGATACGCCCTACTTACAACTAGATACCCTTTACCACTTAGGAAAAGGCAAGAAAAAGGCAAGTGGAATACTAAAAGCTCTTGCGGCAGAAACAGATGATGGTCTACTGCTCTGTTTGCATAATTCAATTGGATATAGAAAAACCTTTTATACGGCTTTTGAATCGTTCGTAAAAGCCTTTATAGCAAATAAGCCATCGAAAGCATTCTTTAACCCTGTTTATCAATATACGTTTAACGATATACCCGTTGGATACTCGAGTGAAAAATATATAGTAGACGCGGATGGTGATGTAGAGATCTCTAATAGCGTGGCAATGATGATACCTTCAGACGCTAGTTCAATTAGTCGAACAGATTCAACATCAAATAGTTGGAGTTACGCTGATGGTTCGCTAATAAATGCCAGTTCATATTCTATTGAGAATGGAGAGTTGTCATCTCGGTTTAATATACTGTTTGAAGATGAGCAATGGAAAGTCGTAGGCGAGTTGCAAGGAAAGAATGTCGAGACAAGCTTAAACCATAAAGAGCGCTTATTATCGGATTTTGGTAACTATTTAAAAGTTATCGAATTAAAGAGTTCGGATAATAACAGTAGTATAGACAATCTGTGGAATGCTGACATTGACCCAGTATCAGCAGTAGAAGTGAAGTTTAGTAAAGTGGCTGGTGACGACAGCGCAAACACCAAGTATCAAGTAGGACCGTTATCAATGAAACTGTTAACAGATTCTAATGGCGTTATTAAACAAGCTTCAATGGACCAGGCAGGTTTAAAGCTGAATGTGAAATTGATGTATGTTAAGGGGATGCCACAGTTGCCATGAGACTTTTATTAGTCATAGTGGGACTGTGTTTCGTTTGGAAATCACAGGCTCAATCCGTACCTTCAATGGCGAAAATTGATGTGCAGTTAGCAATCAATCAATCGCTACCATTGGCGGAACGTATTAGTTTTGAAATTTTGTCATCAAATTCAAAAAAGCTAAAAAATCAGCTTGAGCGTTGGGACAATATAACCGCGGTGACGTTAAAGGACGGTTGGTTGCGAGTTGGTTGGACTGAACAGCCGCGATTCAATGGCACTGTAGGCCCAGAACATACAAGGAATAGTTTTGTTATCGACTTTGAAGAAGCAAGTACACTCGAATTCACTCAAGGGTTCAAAAAGCAAAAAGGCAATGTTTTTACTCCGAAAGAATTAGCGGGTTATACAAACGTTTATATTGAAAACCCAACCTATATTCATGGATTTGATATTGCTTCAGTCGCTGCTCGAAAACGTAGTGGGGATTGCACAGAATATGCGGTATTAACCGTAGCGTTGGCCCGATCATTACAGCTAGCCTCAAGAGTCATAGTTGGGACCGTGATTGTGGAAGGTGAAGCTAGCGTAGATGCATTTGGTCATGCTTGGACAGAAGTCTGGCACAATGGTCGCTGGCAAATTATTGATGCTGCAATGGTTGATTCTATAGCGAAAAGATTATTTTATTTTCCCGCCTCTGAAATTGACAACGAAGGACCAGGTTATAGAATGTCGCTATTTAATGCAGTTAGTCTGATGCCAGAGAGAATTAGGAATTTAAAGAGCGAGTAATTAGAAGCAACTCAATCACTATAGCCGTCAAAGACGAAAGAAATAGGAGGCAATATCGATAAGCTAGAAGCTACGAATTCTCGAACATCAATCAGATATGGCTCATTGCTTATTGACTCTAGTTAATAAATAAACACAAAACTATCAAACTAGGTTTTAGGGAAGAAGCCATGCCGGGATTACCTCGATTCGCTCCTGTTGGAATGCCGCGGCACATCGTCAAAAGAGGCAATGTTAGAAATCGACTTTGAACCTTATTTCCTTATTTCAAAGGCTACTTAGTAGGTAGATTTGAGTCCTTTAGGTGACTAAACTAAATATGATGTCAAAATTGAAAACATATGGAGCTGCTTTGTAATTTTTACCTTGTCATACTTCCTCATTGACGTTAATTTGTGCGTACCCAGTTAAACAGGCTGA
>JBMYPE010000100.1:0-6440 GCA_049600015.1 Kangiellaceae bacterium | reverse complement strand
GAAATGTCTATTTTAGTTAACCCTAAAGTTTACTACAAAAGTGAAAAAAGCGAATGGCAACTTTCCGCCAATGTCGGACGTATGACAAACCAGCAATCACAATTATTTTTAGAGGATGAAGTCGAATTAACAGAAAAACAATCAAACAATATAGATTTTAATAATCACTTAACAAAAGTGACTACAAAAAACCTGCAAATTAATCTGGTTACAAAATTAGCTCAAACAAAAGAAGATGTAATTTTAACAGCGGAGAATTTAACCGCTAATAGCATTGGTATGAAAATTGATATAGAAAAATCAAAAGTTCACCTCCTTTCTAATGTTCGTTCACAACTAACAAAAATAAAAAAATGAGACACTGAGCATGGAATTGACTATACAAAAATCAGCTAAGTACTGCTTTATTAAAAACTGTTTTGCCAAAATTTTAGCCTTATCATTTGCAATTAGCGTTGTGGCGCATGCTGTCGAAAGCACTCTAGACACAACTAGTAAAAATACCAACATAAAGGAAGAACAAGTTTTTCCAATTAATTTCTATTCAGACTCCACCACCATGGACGGAGTAACTCGAGAAATCAAAAACTGTGGTAACGCAAAAATAAACCAAGGGGATATCATATTATTAGCTGACTGCCTTGTAGCAAAAAAAAATGATGGTGGAGATTACAAATACTTTAAAGCAACGGGCAAGCCAGCGAGTCTTGAAATAACCGATAAAATTAAAAATGAATATCTTTTTTTGAGTGCGGATAATATATTTTATGACGTTCTAAAAAGAGAATTCACTGCAACAAATAATGCAAAATTGATTTTATCAAGTGGCAAAAATAGTCAGTCTTCTCCCGATCGTTTAAATATCCAGTCACACAAAATTATTATACAAAACAAGTCAGACAAAGATCGTATGATTGAAGCAGAGGGCGCGCCCGTAGAGTTAGCTATTCGCAGTGAGGGCGATATAGAGTTAAATGCGAAGTCCCTGTATTTAAGCTTTTCAACCGATACAAGTGAGCTCAATCTAATGGACAAAGTAGAGGCGGAATTAGCATTAGGAAAGATCACTGCAGGTGAATTTAAATATAATCATAAAACTAAACAATCTAGCTTTAAAAAAGCAAAGGATGGCGGACAAATCGAAATTGTTCAAAATCCTAAATCAGAAACACAAAAACAAGAAAAAAATCCAAATTTACAACCAAACTCAAAAACAGAAACAGAAACAGAAACAGAAACAGAAACACGGGATAACAATTAGAATATAATATGCAAACTTTAAAAGCAGAAAACCTTGCGAAAGTCTATTCGGGCAAAACTGTTGTTCATGATGTTTCTTTTAGCGTAAGTAGCGGAGAAATTGTTGGCCTGTTAGGACCAAATGGTGCGGGTAAAACGACTTCCTTTTATATGTTAGTAGGGCTAGTTCAAGCAAACAGTGGCCAAATATTTATGGATGATCAAAACATCACGCAATACCCAATGCATGAAAGAGCAAAGTTAGGCATAGGTTACTTACCACAAGAAGCGTCTATTTTTAGAAAGATGACAGTGGAAGATAATTTGTTATCCATTTTAGAATTAAACCAATCTTTAAACAAACAGCAACAAGTTGAAAGGATGCAATCTCTATTAGAAGAATTTCAAATTACCCATATCCAAAATAGTTTGGGTATGAGCTTAAGTGGCGGAGAAAGACGAAGAGTTGAGATCGCTAGAGCACTCGCGAACGAACCAAAATTTATTCTTTTAGACGAACCTTTCGCTGGTGTAGATCCCATCTCAGTTGGTGAGCTAAAAGAAATTATCCGACACCTGAAGCACAGAGGCTTAGGTGTACTAATTACCGATCACAACGTACGAGAAACACTCGATGTTTGTGAAAGAGCGTTTATTGTGGAGTCAGGAAATATCTTAGCGCAAGGTACTCCAGAAGAAGTTCTGAATAACCAACAAGTGAAAAAAGTTTATCTCGGTGAAAATTTTAGGATTTAAGAAAAAACATAGGCAAAAAATCAAACCTCAATCCAATCAATTTTGCTCTTCTATTTTGAATTTGTCAATCGTTCAATGTCAATATGATTATCTCCATCTATCTGCCTGATTTTTATACAAAAATGGTAAATAAAAAGTCCTCATATTTGATGAAAATATGACTTAATAACTTGAATAGTCAGCTTTTTATGACCATACTATTAGGTAAAGAAACAACCCTAATTAAGGGAAGTGAATTACAGTAAAGAAAAGCAGAGAGAAGTACAGAGCAATAAAATTTAATCAATCTGTTTTTATAGGTATGAGCCTAAAGAATTTATATTGTGTAATTTATCTTTAGTTTATGCTCAACTAACGGATTAATGGACTTTAAAATCACTTGAAACAATCCTTACAAATTAAGATGGGGCAGTCATTAACTATGACACCTCAATTGCAACAAGCAATAAAACTGTTGCAATTATCATCGCTAGATCTAGAAGCAGAGATTCTTGATGTCATAGAGTCAAACCCGCTATTAGAAATTAAAGAGAAAGAAATTCCTACCGAGTCGGGCAAAGAAACTGATTTTTCCGAGACTGAACTTAAAAAAACTCAAACAGATGAAAGCACCAATAGCGAACCAGTGGAAAAAGACGCTAGCGATGCCATTAACAGCGATACCATTGAAAATGAAATGATTGGGGATACCCAATGGGAAGACTGGGGTTATACTGGCCAATCGAGCGCTCAAAGGCCAGCCGACGATAACCAGTTAGAGTATCAAGGGGAAACTTCCGAAAGTTTGAGAGAACAATTACTTTGGCAAATTAATATGACCAACATGACAGAGTTGGACAGAGCTATAGCAATGATTCTAATTGACTCTATTGATGAATCTGGGTTTATGAAAGCCGACTTGCAAGATGTGTGTGACATGCTAAACCAAGGACGAGCAATTCTACAAAATGACTCAACAGATCACCAAAACATTTCTGTTGATGCATCTGTGTTAAATGAAGATGAAACCCAAGAAAATTCAAATGAAATTGAAACCGGTGTTATTATTGAAGAAGTAGAGTCAGTATTACATCATATTCAAAGTTTTGAGCCAGCGGGAATAGGCGCAAGAAATTTACAAGAATGCCTACTAATTCAGTTAAATAAACTGTCTCAAGAAACTGAGTACTTAGTATTAGCAAAAAAAGTCTTGGAAAATCACTTTCAATATCTTGCCAATCGAAACTACAGGCAATTGATCAAAGATTCGAAACTCAGTGAAGCGCAACTAAAAAACGCGTTAACGCTCATTCAAACACTAGATCCTAGGCCTGGAAATCAGATTAACCAAAATAACGCACAATATATTAAACCTGACGTTTATGTAAGAAAAAACAATAAAGGCGAGTGGTTTGCCACTTTAAATCCTGATGCAACACCTAAATTAGATATTAATCAAACTTATGCGTCTTTAATTAAACGCGCAGATAACAGCAAAGATAATCAGTTTTTAAAGAATAATTTACAAGAAGCTAAATGGTTTATTAAAAGTTTACAAAGCAGAAATGAAACGCTGCTCAAGGTAACTCAATCTATCATTCAAAAGCAAGTCGGCTTTTTTGAATATGGTGAAGAAGCCATGAAACCACTGGTGCTGCATGATATCGCGGATGAAGTAGAAATGCATGAATCGACAATTTCTCGTGTCACTACCCAAAAATATATGCACACACCCAAAGGTATTTTTGAATTAAAATATTTTTTCTCCAGTCATGTGGCAACCGAATCTGGCGGTGAGTGCTCGTCGACTGCTATTAGAGCGGTGATTAAAAAGCTAGTTTCAGCAGAGAATCAAGCAAAACCATTGAGTGATAGTAAGATAGCTACCTTACTCAAAGAGCAAGGAATCAAAGTAGCGCGTCGCACGGTCGCGAAATACCGTGAAAGTATGGCAATACCGCCATCAAATGAACGAAAATCTCTTTTATGATTTTATCCCATATTCCATTATTCGGGTTTAAAACTAAGTTTGAGGTTTACCTTTCCACTCACTAATGAAGGAACACTAATATGCAAATTAATTTAACTGGTCACCACTTAGATTTAACTGATGCTTTACGAGATTATGTTCATGAAAAATTTAAAAGGCTAGAGCGACATTTCGACCACATTAATAATGTTCATGTAGTTTTAGAGGTAGACAAAGTTAGACAAAAAGCAGAAGCAAAACTAAATGTTAACGGTGGAGAAATCTTCGCAACGAGTGAAGAGGAAGTAATGTATGCGGCTATTGATTCTTTAGTGGATAAACTAGACAGGCAAGTGATAAAGCATAAGGAAAAAATGATCAGACACTAATCACTTGATGTTAGAGTCATTAACAATAAGGGTGAACTTATTCGCCCTAGCTGGCTATAAACGGACTCTATAAACAAGCTGAAATCAAAAAATAAAGGTGCGTTTACTAATAGCTATGCTAAAATTATGTCAAGCGCATCTTTCTCATTTCATTAAGTTACCCACATGAACATCTGTCAGTTACTTTCACCAGCATCGACACAATGTTGTGATAAAACGACCAGTAAGAAAAAAGTACTCGAAAAAATAAGCGAAATGATGGCAGACTCCATCGATTGCAAAGCGAAATCTATTTATGAAAGTCTCTTGAGCCGTGAAAAACTCGGTACAACCGCTTTGGGTGAAGGCGTTGCAATCCCTCATGCGAGAGTCAATAACTGTTTATGTGCTACTGCGGTGTTTTTGCTTTTAGACACCCCAATTGATTATGATGCGCCGGATGGTAAACCTGTGGATATAATTTTTGCCATTTTGGTTCCCGAAGATGGTGACAACTCACATCTAGCACACCTTGCAAAAATCGCTAAGTTACTTTCTGATGGTCAAACAATTTCACAGATTCGACACGCTCATTCAGACGCAGCACTATTTGATATTGTTGAAAAAGCAGCTGAAAAATTTGAAGTTTAAATTTTTCATTTTAATATGCGAGGCCTTATTTAAATGAAAAGGATATTTGTCAGCGGACGTTCAGGCTCTGGTAAGACCGTAGCTTTACGCGCTTTAGAAGATCAAGGATTTTATTGCGTAGACAATATCCCCTTTAAACTCATACCAGAACTCCTTAATCAAACAGAGGGCAAATACCCTGAATTAGCGGTTGGAATTGACGCTCGTAACGTACCTGAAACCGTTGCGGAATTTGATGAAACCATGCAACTACTCAGGAGTCGGGAGATTGAGTTTCAAGTTGTATTTATCGAAGCTTCAAGAGATACCTTGCTCAAACGATTTAGTGAAACTCGACGTAGACATC
This sequence comes from Kangiellaceae bacterium, assembly GCA_049600015.1. Lineage (GTDB taxonomy): Bacteria > Pseudomonadota > Gammaproteobacteria > Enterobacterales > Kangiellaceae. The sequence goes on along the minus strand of JBMYPE010000100.1, from coordinate 1,132 downwards.
CTTTAACCGCGAGTGGATTATCGCTTTCTGAAGCGATAGCGGAAGAGAAAAAACGACTTGAGCCAGTCGCTCGATACGCTCAACTAGTCATAGACACAACCTCTAAAACACCACACGAGCTATGTGAAACGATTGTAAATCGAGTGATTGGTGACAAAGAAACTCGCTTAAGTATTCAATTTAAATCCTTCGGTTTTAAAAATGGTGCCCCCACCGATGCAGATTTTGTATTTGATGCAAGATGCCTCCCTAATCCTTATTGGGACGAAAGTTTACGGAGTTTTAACGGCAAAGATGCGCCAATTATTTCTTTCCTAGAAGAATACCCTCAAGTGCAAGAATATTTTTGGCAACTTAAAACTTTCTTACACACCTGGATCCCAAGATTCGAGGAAGGAAATAGAAATTATCTAACCATCGCCATCGGCTGCACTGGCGGTCAACATCGCTCTGTTTATATGGTTGAAAAACTTGCAAAGCATTTTGAAAACTTATTCGCTGATACACAAATCAGACATAGAGAATTAAAAGTTAACCGCAGAAAAAACAAGTCAAATGGCTAGTGTTTTAAAAAAAACAATTTCATGTGAAATAGTGAACACAAAAGGTTTACACGCAAGAGCCGCCGCAAGAATTGTTACTACAGCCAGCCAATTCGATTCTACTGTAACCGTGTTCCATAAAGATAATGTCGCACCGGCGACTAGTTTAATAAAACTACTCACATTAAATGCGCCAAAAGGTTCTCAACTTATATTTGAAAGTGAAGGTAATGATTGTGAAATAGCTTTGTCGGCTTTAACTCAATTAGTCAACTCAGGTTTTGATGAATAGGTAACTTAAAAGCCTAGTTGCCAAATTAATCTATAAGCAAAGAATATTCTTTCCGTAAAAATAAAGTACGGCAGCAACTCCAATTAAAAATATTGAAAAGGCGATTAATTTACTAAAAGTAGGCGTGGCTTTTGACTGTGTAATTTGAGATTTTAACTGTTGCTGCAAAATTTCATTTTTGGCGATTCTAATTTTTTCTTCTAACTCAGCATCTTGATCTACTTTTTCATGATGATCCGTGTTTTTAAAAGAATCGTCGTTCTGACGGAAATACAGTTAGAAAAATTGCCGGAGTATG
>JBMYPE010000099.1:0-6460 GCA_049600015.1 Kangiellaceae bacterium | reverse complement strand
TTGAGTACGAGACTGATCAAGAGCAGATCTCAAACCAAAGAATGAACTGATTAAGCCAGAAAAGACTGAAAGAATTGGAAGGAAAGTACCCCATTTTACAGCCGAACCAGCTTTTAAAGTTCCAGCTCCCAATGATGCTGCTTTTATTGGTGGCGAAATTGTATTGATGGCGGTTAATACTGCTAAAGTAAAAGCATGACCGGGCTTGCTTTTTGTTAATGTTTCACCAACAAATACTTCCATCGCTTTTTGCAGAAGTTTACGACCGCGAGACAAGCGTTGCTTTACCGTATCTTCAGACAAATCCAATTCGATGGCTACCGTTTCGATTGAGTGTTGTTCGCGATAAAATAAAATTAAAGGTTCTCGATAAGACTCTGGCATTTTCCCTAAAGCTTTCCATAACAAAGCTTGTTCTTGATCATGTATCGCTTCATCTTCAAGTTTTGTACTCGCAGAGACACCACCCACTTCTTCATCCAGTTTGTCAGCTCCTTTCACGGGTTGTTTATTTTCTTTTCGCCTATGGTGACTCGCTTTAAAGCGTAAAATTCCACAGAGCCATGACTTTAATTTCATTGGATCTCGAAGAGTATCCAGTTTCTTCCACGCTTCCACAAAGGTTTCTTGCGCAATATCTTCGCTATGCTTGAAATCACCCACTGACGAATAGGCTAAGGAACACAGCAAGCTTTGGTAGCGAGTGACGATTTGACAAAATGCATCACGATCGCCACCCAATGACGCCATCACTAGCGCCGCATCGTTTGAATCGATAATTGCGCTGTTGCCAACATTGCTTGATGGATTTCGTTTTTTAAAAAGTTTCATTACTCTTAATCTCTGACCTTAAACTGGTGTCTTTCTATTTTCTGAGCTTACTCAAATCAGCTCTCAACTTTAAGTCTTAGTAAATTTTAGTGCTTAACAAATTTAAGCTTGTAACAAGTAAGTGCCTATTCTCAGCAAAAGGTGACAAGTATTTTTAAATTACTTCATTTTAATTACCAATCAAAAAATATTTTAATTCTTTTGTCACCTTTTCTTCAATCAATGCCACTTAATAGGAAACATCGTATTTTTATGTTTGATTTTAACCTTGCTAATACGAGCAACTAACACAATTTGGAGAATAACCAATGAAACTTTGTAAAACTATCGCCTTAATATCCAGTAAGACTTTTTTCTTAATTGGAATGCTTACTTTTTCTAACTCTAATATTGCAGAGAATTTAAAATCAATTGTTGATGATTTTAGTGACCCTTTAAATAACAGTATAGGCATTCCACGCCAGTTTTTAAACGATAGTGTAGCAGGTGGAAAAACAACAACGGAACAAACTATTTCAAATGGTGTGATTTATTTAAAAGGAGAAATCACACCACCACGAGGTCAACCAGGTTGGGCAAGCACCATACTACTTCTCGAACCAAAAGGTTTACCACAAGATGCAAGTGCCTTTGAAGGTATTAGTCTATTCATTAAAGTCAATAGCGGTAATGTTTCTCTTTCAGCCAATAGTTCAGAGGTAACAAATTTTGACTATCATGCAGCGCTTGTTTCAGTTGCTTCTGATGGTAAATTTCATGAAGTTAAAATTCCTTTTGCATCAATGAAGCGTGGGTGGTCAGAACAAACTCAACTTAATACTAAAACCATTAGTAGTTTAAGTATTGTCGCCTATGGTTTGCAAAAAACATCATTCGATTTCGAAGTAGATAAAATTAGCTTTTATTAATCGAATACAGAAAAAACATTATATTGGGCTTTCAAATGGAAGCCCTTTTTGACTGAACAAATTGATATTAATTAACGCAACAGAAACCAGCTATGAACACTTCATCACAAAAAAATAGTCGACTCCATTACTTAGATTCCGCTCGGGCTTTCGCTCTGATATTGGGGATCGTTTTTCATGCGAGCATATCATTTATGCCTATTTTTGTTGGATGGGCAGTTATGGATATTTCCACTAGTTCAGTAGTACCAACATTTATGTTAATTAGTCATTCTTTTCGCTTAGAGTTATTCTTTTTAATCGCTGGATTTTTTAGTCATATGAAATATCACCAAGATGGCGCGCAACTTTTTTTAAAATCTCGAACAATTCGTATTGGTATTCCGTTTGTAATCGGTTGGATATTATTACGTCCTTTAATTGTCTCTGCTTGGATTATGGGAGGCGAAAGCATGCAAGGTGATGTAAATATTTTTGCTGCACTTAAAACAGGTTTTGCTACCCTTACTGAGCTTCCGAAAGATCTATTTATTGGTACTCATTTGTGGTTTTTATATTACCTTTTGTTGATTATTCTGATTGTTCTTATCGCGCGTTTTTTAGTTTGTTTGCATAATCCTAGCAAACAGATACTAACTCAAGTTGCGGACGCAATTTCTGAATGGATATGTCGTTCACATTTATCGATATTTGTTATTGCAATCACGACAGCAGGATATCTTTGGTTTATGAACAATTGGGGAGTCGATACGCCAGATAAATCACTTATTCCACATCTACCTGTTTTACTCGTTTACGGTAGTTTCTTTTTATTCGGTTGGTTACTGCATCGTCAAACTAATTTACTTGAACAGTTTGCAAGTGTAACTTGGAGTAAGCTCGCTCTTTGCGTACTAGCAGTGATTGCCACAAGCTTACTTTCTGGTTTTGAAATGAAGCACGCAAGCCCACAATATAGTGTATATAAAATCTGTTTCTCTTTTAGCTATGCAATTATGATGTGGTCGCTGGTATCGCTCACTATTGGCCTTTTTAAAAGAATGCTTGATCGTCCGAATAAGATAGTTCGTTACATAGCTGACTCTTCTTACTGGCTTTACCTTATTCATTTACCAATCGTCATTTGGCTACAAATCGCTTTTGCTGAGCTGGCCATGCATTGGGCACTTAAATGGGGAGCAGTTTCTGTCTTAACCATATTAATATCAATTGTGCTTTACGATATTTTTGTGCGCTCAACTTTTATCGGTGCAGTGTTAAATGGGAAACGGAAAACTCGTTGCTTGAGTCTGCTTGGTAAAAAAGTGAAAGATATTTAAATGGTTGAAATTGAATTTATCAATAGCTCTCCGAATGCGCTTGATGTGTCCTCTTGAAGTTAGAAATTTTCTCGAGCTTGATCATAAATCGGTAATCCGTCTTAGCAATCCAGTTTTCTAATTCTAATCTAAGTCTAGTCAATTTTTTTTCGTTTTTAAAACTGTAATAAAGCGAAATTAGTCTACTTCCCATTTAAACAACAAACAAAAAAAACCGTTAAAAATAAGTTTGAACTGCAAACTCAAACTGAGCTATGAAAATGTCCTTGAATGCAGAAATATTATTCTGCTCATAGAATAAAAGCATCGCTTTTTTATAGTCAATAGAATTGATGGTACGAAATGATATCGGACAAAACTGGTGATCAATCAATACTGCATTGCTAACTATTCTAGCGGTTCTTTTATTACCATCAGCAAATGCTTGAATGTATGAAATTAATAATAACGACAATAAGGCTTTTTCAAAAATGTTACTTTTTTGAGAAACTAACAAACACATAGATTTTAATGCTTCTCTTATTTGGTATTCATTATCCAAAGGCACGTAATTGGTTCCTGAAATACCCACTTTTCGTTTCCTGATATTACGATCAATACCTAAATCTTTTACCAATAAACTATGAATATCTTCAATACCAGAAACAGTCAAAGGAGATGCATAACCAGGGTTAGCGATAATAAAATCTAGAGCGTCTTTATGGTTAAGCAACATAGTGGCATCATCTTTTGACTTGCCTTCTGCTGTTTCTTTTTCCCTTAAAAGACGTTCTGTCTCTAACAACGAATAAGTGTTACCTTCAATTTGTGATGATTTCCAACTCAGGTCAATTGCAAGTCGTTCTAACTCCTTTGAATATTCTGCGGAGGTTAACATTGAGGTGTTAGTTTCATATTTATTTTGTAGGAGCATCAAGTGCTTATTTTCTGCTTCATTAAATAAACTCACCTGACTCAACAATCCGTTTATCAATTCAAGATTAAACCCTCCTTTAATTTCACGTTCATCAATTTCCTGCATAAAGTATTGATTAACATCTATGGTATGAAAAAGCTCATAAGCTGGGCTGATCAAATACTTTGTTCCACGCCCTTTGCCGCTACTAATAATTAGATTGTCTGCCATTAATTGCGACAGCATCCTCTTTAAAGTTGCGTATGCTACGCCGGTATCCAGCGCATCATAAATATTTTTCGAAGATAAAGAGGGATTTTCTCGTATGTACGAAACAATATTTAGGTAATCTTTAGAAAGCATATTTTGAAACCACCCGAGATTTGAAGCTCAATTATATCTTAATATAGCTCATTCTACATCACATATGAGCTTGTAATTAAATTAATTTGAGCTTTAAATTAAGAAAATAAGTTCGTTAGTAGTGGATACAATTTACGTTTTAACCTGCTCAGTATGGTCTTTGCGTTGCTACCCAAATCTGCCCTTATCTCATTTACTTCTCGACGAGTTCAACCCGTCTATTCTTGTCGCGGCCAGAATCGCTATTATTTGAAAAAGCCGGTACCAATGGTCCAATACCATGTGGTTCCAACCTGTTAGTTGCAATTCCATAGTCTTTCTTTAGAGCATTAACGACGGCCAATGCACGATCAGAAGACAGTTTTCTATTGTATGCAAAACTTCCTTTTGAGTCCGTGTGGCCAACTACATAGAAAGTTTTCTTCGGGTTGTCGTTCAGGTATTTGGCTATCGTACTAAGCGCGGCTTTTGATTGTTCCTTCAGTGTGGCCTTATCAAAATCAAACACGATACCATCCAACACAACGCGACCATATTCTTCTATATCAGAACCCAAGGCTTCAGCATCTATTACAACAAGCCCTGTTTCAGCTGCCTCAACCTCAACAATATCCACCAAGGTACCGATATAGTTTTTTGAGTGCTGCTCAACATAAACAACAACATACGCAGTGCCCTCTGCTCGTTCTTTCGTGGCGACTATGGCACCAGCACCACCCGACGATGATGTACCGGAAAACATCGTACCCACAGCACCCGGTTTGGTCGTTGGATTTGCACGAAATGTAACTTCCATCCATTGCCTAGACCCAATAGCTGAGCCTTTGCGATCGGCGAACATCCCTTCACCGAGAATATCAAAACCATCAGCTTTCAATGCATCGCGATAATTTTTAAAGACCTCGGAATAAGCTCGACTCTCACCTTCATACTTGTAGAATGTGCGAGTCACCCGACCTTCTGTTTCGATCCAATCTTTAATTGATCGATAACCGGTTACCGGGCCGATAGCCACTTTGTAGGGTTGGAAGTTATCAATATGTTGCCAGGCAATAACTTGTCCCGGATAACGTTTGATCATTGGGTGTTCGACTATGCCGTCAATATCCTGTGCGGTTACAAGCGTGTGCAGAATTAGAAATATAAACGCGATGATTGCAATAGAAATATACTTAAACATTCGTGTCTCTCCTGAGGTTGATTAATTGGATTGAGTATTCTTTCCATTAAAAGTCCAAGAACGACTTGCTATAGTTTTATTTGTAAATTTTATTCGCTGTTTGTTTTAACTCAAAACCTGGTAAAAATTGATCCGAGATAGTTAAAATTGAATAGATATTATTTTTTAATTTTTCAATATCAAGGTTGTCTTTGTTCATCGATGTTTGTAATAAATGAAGCGCCATATCAGCTAAAAGAACACGCTGTTTTTCAAGCCATTCTTTGTCACCTTCAACTGCTGGATTAGCTAAATATTCACTTTCTATTTGGCTATGTAAATCCCAGCTTGTTTGGATTAGTTTTTCTCGTTCAATATCATTCATAGTTTATTTTGCCAAGATGTATGACGCTTGCCTCTATCGAGGCAGCTCTTTGTTTTCGCTTTCAATAGAAGTCTTTAGTATTACGTCATTTGCTAATTGATATTTACCAGATCGCACATATAAAGTGACGCCAATAAAAAATAATACAAAAGACACTAGAACTGAATATAACGACAATCTCGTATGCGAGTAACGAAATCCGTCAAATTTTTTTCTTTAATCGGTTACATTTTTTACGAAAATCGGTGAGACGACTTTTGTCAACAATCCCAGCGTCCAACTTTAGTGAGTATTCGCATAAAAATCTAAACTCAGAGCCGGAATGTGCTCTTGAAGTAAAAGAGTTAATTGCAAACAACCCAAACACTATTGCGATTAAAGTAAGGATAATTCCTATGATCCGAATCATATTTCTTCCGTATAACGCTTGGTTTAGTTTTCAAAAGGAGCTTTCGAGTTTTGATCAACTGCAACCTCTGGTTAGTGTTGTCTCAATTTTACTTAGTAGTCTATGATAATCTAATTCACCAATACCAAACATCAATGTATCATTGTTAACTTTTTCTATAACTAAATTATGGAATCTATACCCTTTCCATG
>JBMYPE010000098.1:0-6474 GCA_049600015.1 Kangiellaceae bacterium | reverse complement strand
TAGTTCTAATTTTCAAAATGATTTATTTTTTGGAAATCGTCTTGCATTAAATGATGTTCAATCTTCAGAGTTATTATTTGGATTTAGTTATGATCTAGATTTTAAATCAACCAGTTTTTTGATTGAAGGAAGTCGAAGGTTTGGTCAAAACATTAAAGCCTCTCTTGATGTGCGCTTTTTCGAATCCGATGCGAGAGAAGACTCACTCTATTTATTTAGACGAGATGATCATTTGCAACTAACAATTCAGTATTATTATTAATCAGGCATCACTTACCTGATGATATGAAAGCTCAAAATGCCCTAGTCATCAGTTTTCAGTAATACTTCAATCATTAAAAATGTTAGATGTTATTGATCTACTTCTCGAATTCTTGCGTATAAATGAATATCCTCCTAAAAAGAGAGAGTTCTATTGAAAAAGGCTAATACTCTAATTAAATTTACTTCACTCAATGTATTAATTTTAATCCTTGCTGGCTGTGTCACTTTACCTGACGGCGTCAAACCTATTAACGATTTTGATGCCAGTAAATACCTTGGAAAATGGTATGAAATAGCTCGATTAGACAATCGATTTGAGCAAGGTATGCATAATGTCACTGCAGAATATCAATTACTTGACGATAAAATAAAAGTTATAAACCGAGGTTACAATATCGAAGAGAATGAATTTCAACAAGCAAATGGCGTTGCCTACCCTGTTTCAGGAGAAAGCGTAGGGCATTTAAAAGTTAGTTTTTTTCGACCATTTTATGGTAGCTATGTCATCTTTCACTTAGATAAAGAGTCTTATCAGTACTCTTTTGTTTCTGGAGGAAATAAAGAGTATTTGTGGCTATTAGCTAGAAAACCAGACATAGATCAATCAATTAAAGATGCTTTCGTCAAACAATCAAAAGCGCTTGGGTTTAATCTTGAGCATTTGATATGGGTCAATCAAGAAACTAACTTAATTGAAAACATAAGCGATAAAACCAAAACCTCTGAAGAGGTTAATCATGATTAAAGTTGGGATTAGCGGTTGTCTATTAGGTGCTAACATTCGATACGATGGTGGCAATAAAAATAATCAATATTGTAAAAAGGAATTATCTAAATACTTTGAATTTATTTCACTATGCCCAGAAGTGGGAATAGGACTGCCAATCCCTCGAGAAACGATTAGACTAACGGGTAATATAGAAAACCCTCGCGCTGTTCAAACAAAAGATCCAAACAAAGATTTCACAGAGCAACTTTCTCATTACGCGGATAAAAACAAAGAATTATTAGGGAGCCTTAGTGGTTATATAGTATGCCAAGCATCTCCTAGTTGCGGTATGGAACGTGTCAAAGTGTATAACGAAAAAGGGCAACCAGAAAGTAAAGGTGTCGGTATATTTACTGCCAGATTAAAAAGTTTATATCCGAACTTACCCATAGAAGAAAATGGCCGCTTAAATGATCCATTATTAAAAGATAGTTTCATCAAACGAGTTTTTATATATGATGAATGGCTTGCTTTAGTTAAAAGCGGTTTAACGGTTAACAAGCTACTCAAATTTCACTCTCGACATAAAATGTTATTGTTAGCTCACTGCCAGCCAATTTATAGAACATTAGGCCCTATTGTTGCTCAAGCCACCAAACAAAATTTGATAGAAAAATCAGAACTATACATTAATCAATTTATGAAAGCATTAAGCAAGCGATCAGATAGAGCTAACAATACCAACGTTTTGATGCACATACAGGGACATTTGAAAGATTTATTATCTAAAACAGATAAAGCTGAACTACGTCAATGTATTATGGATTATAATCAAGGTATGCAACCCATTCTTTCGCCATTAACTTTACTAAAGCACCACTTTAAATCTCATCCCAGCTCCTTTATTGCTCGACAGTCTTATCTAAATCCTTACCCAAAAACAATGGCATTACGCGTTCCAATATGATTGTTTATATTTAATCCAAAACAATAAGATAGAAGATTGTTAATATGAATTTAGTTTGGTTTAGGAATGATCTACGAGTGGATGATAACCCTGCACTCAGCCTTTCAATGTCTGACAATCGTTCACCTGTTACAGGCATATATTTATATTATCCCGAACAACTTCAACATTATGGAATTGGCTCAAATTACCACCACTTAATTTTAACCGAACTTAAAAACCTTCACAGCCGGCTACATCAATTAAATATTCCTCTTGTTATCATTAATTGTGGTTTATTTAGTCTCTCGGCAGAAATACTTGAGATGATCTGCCAAGAATTAAAAGCGACATCCCTTTTTTTTAATGTTGAATACCCAATAGACGAACGTAAAAGAGATAAAGCCGTCGTAGACAAACTTTCATCTCATGTTAAATGCCATCGTTTAATTGCTGACTCTCTCGTGCCCCCTTGGCTAACCGTTAATGGTCAAAAGTTAGGTTATAAAGTATTCTCAGCTTTTGAAAAAACGCATCAAAAAATACTATTTGATTGTCCTTTGACTTTAGCTTGTGACATTAAAAAGCAACCTATTTCAAATTTAAAAAAAATCACTGATTGGCATTGTAGCAACCCAGTTTTATCAAAAAAAATATTATCTACAATTCCAGCAATCAAACCAACCGCGATTCAAATGCCAGAGATTTCTGAAAAAAACATACAAAAACATTTAACTCAATATTGCTCTAATAAAATTTTAGATTATTCAGAAAATAGAGATTATCCATCGATTGATGGGACATCCAATGTTTCTGCTGCTTTGGCGGTTGGTACCATTTCAATCAAGCAATGTTACTCAATCGCTAAATCACAACAAGGTTTACAAGCCTATAGCTGGATACGTCAGCTAGTATGGCGAGATTTTTATCGCTCTGTTATGTGGCACTTCCCTCATACTTGCAAAGGTGAAGCTTTTAATTCAGTTGACCGTCAAATTAATTGGTCTAAAGATTCAGAAGCCATTCGGCGTTTTCAATCAGGAAAAACAGGTATTCCTATTGTTGATGCGGCAATCATTCAATTAATAAAAACCGGCTGGATGCATAATCGACTACGTATGATTGTCGCTTCTTATTTAACTAAAAACCTTTGGGTAGACTGGCGAGTTGGTGAAGCTTTTTTTGCAGAACATTTATTTGATTATGATTTTGCGAATAACAATGGCGGGTGGCAATGGAGTTCATCGGTTGGCACAGATGCCGTGCCCTATTTTCGCGTTTTCAACCCTCAATCTCAACAGAAAAAATTTGATGTGAACACTGATTTTATTAAACAATGGCTACCAACACTAAAAAAATTAGACGCTAAGTCCATCCATAATTTCGATAAACATAAATTTGAAGACTACCCTGCCCCACAAGTTAATATAAAAGAAACAAGACAGCAAGCCATAGAAGCATTTAAGAATGCAAAGATTTTTTCCACTTAGAAAACAGAACATGTTTAAAAACTTTGTCTCGCGCTAAAACCATCTACTCTTTTAATATCAGTTTTTTTAAATTAACAACTTTTTAGTATCAATTACTTTTATTCGGCGTTCAATTTATTTTAACTCTTTATGCAATTTTTTCGCTTTATCAAATACATTTTTTTCGTGTTCATGATCAAGGTGTTTGACCGTTTTAGAAGATTATATTTTACTTGGGATAAAGTTGGTCTGAGTATCAAAACTTGTCTCGATAACTTTTTTAGGGCTTGCTGACCTTTTGAAACAGCGCTCAACAGATAAATTTGCTTAACAAACATTAACTAACCTGAACTCAGGTTAACTATATTTTTGTTCGCTGAAACGTCTTCTAGTCTATTAATAAATCAAATAATCACCTAACCCACCAATTAATTAGTGACCCAAATGTTCCGGTAAATTTAAGCGGTGCGTCGGTAATCGCTAAACAAACACATCCCTCATCACCTGCGAGTGGCTGATGTTCCTCGGAGGAGTCTTTAACAATAAATTCCCCTGCTTGATAGTTTCCATCTTTATCACTAAACTCGCCTTCTAAAACCACAGTAATTTCTTTTCCAATATGAGTATGCTTTGGTATTTTAGCTTTTGGAGAAAATTTTAATAGTTCGACCTCAAAATGAGAATCATTCATTGCTATAGTCGCTTTAGAAATTTTTGAGGTCACTTTTTGCCAGTCTAAATTAGAGTAGTCTCTTTCGCTTAACTGTTGAACAAGAGGCCTATCTAACTCAGCAATTGCAAACTCTTCAAAAGGAGTGACACTTTGTTCAATCGGTAGATTGTTGACTTCCTCTAATAAATGACGAAATAAATCATCATTTATTTCGTCTTGTTCAATTGATTCTAAAGTCGCTCCCCCCACTTCTTCCAACTGCGCTATTTGTTCTCGACATATTTTACAATTTTGTATATGTAGGCTAATAGCTACGGTTAGTGCGGGTTCCAGCTGACCACTTGAATATTTAAGTAAAAAATCTATATCAGGATGGTAATTCATACTTTTTTCCCTACCATATGTGATCTTAAAATCTTTAATGCACTACGAATTCTTGACTTGACAACGCCAGGCGTCATTTCTAACTCTTCTGCCGTTATTTGGTGACTTTTATCTTCAAAATAGACTTTTTGTAGTACATTGCGCTGCTGTTCATTTAATAACTCAAACATATTTGAGATTTGCTGCTTATCTCTTATCGCGTCAAGCTCTTCATCAAGAGTCCCTTCACCAAATGACTCCGCACAATCTTCTTCATTGATTTCATCAATTGTCTTTTTTCTTAAATAATCAATTCTTGTGTTTCTAACAATAGTAAATATCCAAGTAGAAACTTTGGACTTTGATGGGTTGTAACTAGCAGCTTTTTGCCATATTTTTATGAATACTTCATGAGTGAGTTCTTCCGCTTTACTGGTTAAACCTTTTTGCAGATAAAATGATTTTATTTTTGGTGCAAAGTGAATATAAAGCGCTTGATAAGCACTTTTGTCCCTACTTTTAGCCACTGCAGACAAATGATGCCTCCATCTGACCGAATCTTGATTCAATGATAAGTTTTTAACGGACTTTCCACTAGGCATAGTGCTAGCTTTTCCCTTGACTTGCGTTTTTTTGCTCGAATGTACAGGCCAATATACTAAATTATCATTACTTTGTCTTTGTGTTAATGCCATGGTTAAGCCTTTATTCGTCTCACTCTGTCTTTTTATTGAAGTTCTAATCGGTTGATTAAAAATCGGCAAAGTGAATTTGTACTTTCTATTGTCTATATACGCTCATACCCAACAATCAGATCAATTAATAAAAAATCAATATTTGTGCTCCAATTCTCCTATACAGCCGTATATGTTAATAATAAAAGTAATTTAGGAAATTCTAGTGAACAAAAAATCTATGATTCTCTACTCTTTGTTCATGCTTTCTTCATGCTCGGTTAATCCTGAGCTTTATAAAAGCACTAATTCAAGCTTGTCTTTTTCCAATTATTTTAAAGGCAAGTTGTGCGCTTGGGGTACGGTTAAGGATAGAAGTATGCAAGTGACTAGGAAGTTTGTTGCCAATATTGATGCATCTCAAAATGACTCAAAAATAGTTTTGAATGAACAATTTAATTTTAGTGATGGTGAACAGCAAACACGAGTGTGGGAATTTATTGAAAACAACAATCAAATAATAGGTACTGCAGGTGATGTTGTTGGTAAAGCTCAAGGCGAAATATATGGTGACAGCTTGCACTTAACTTATATTTTGGATATTCCTCAAGAAGATGGAAGTATCCAAGTAAATATGGATGACTGGCTTCACCTCATTGATGCAAATACTTTAATGGGTTCCACAAAAATGACTAAGTGGGGTTTTTATGTCGGGCAAATAGATATTGTTATTCAAAAGCGGGCAATTTCCAGCGACTGCTTTGCTGGCTTGCTCACTGGAACGGAGAAAAGGCACTCTGGAGAATCGAATGCCGCAATCTAGAAAACTAAACAAAAATCTTATTAGTAAGATTACGGTTTGGATTGATAGTTCAGCTATGACTAACAGTGACGGAGACTCCATTAGTTGGACAAGAATCATCCCATTTATAATGGTTCACCTAGGTGTAATAGGTGTCTTTATAGTAGGCTTTTCATGGTTTGCTTTTTGGACTTGCGTGTTTTTATACCTAGTCAGAATGTTTGCAATCACAGGCTTTTATCATCGCTATTTTTCCCATAAGAACTTTAAAACGAGCCGAGTGATACAAATGCTATTTGCAGTTATTGGAGCCTCTTCTGCACAGAGAGGTCCTTTGTGGTGGGCCTCGCATCATAGACAGCATCATGTTAGTGCTGATCAAGAAAGCGATCCACACTCACCTAAATACAAAGGCTTTTTATGGAGCCATACGCTATGGTTTTTATCCGATAAAAACTTTGAAACGAATACTCATAGAATTCAAGATTTTGCTAAATTTAAAGAGCTTCGTTGGCTTGATCGATTCGACATAGCCGTACCGACTATTCTGGCATTATTACTTTACATGACTGGC
>JBMYPE010000097.1:0-6574 GCA_049600015.1 Kangiellaceae bacterium | reverse complement strand
TAGGAGCGATTACCATGCATGGTGAAGTGAGTCTTCCTTCTTTTTTTTCTAACAAAATATGTGCTAATGCTTGTAGCGTTTTTCCTAAGCCCATATCATCGGCAAGAATTCCACCTAACCTATGCAACCTTAAAAACTGCAACCAATTAACACCTTCTTTTTGATAACTTCTTAATTTTGCTTTTAAAGTTCGAGGTATTTTTACTGCTTGCACACCAGTCTCTACATCCATCGCTTTGGCTTTTTCTGCCAATTTTTTTCCATTTAACCAATCTATCTTTAGTACATCTAATTCATTGGAAAGCTTATTTTCATTTACGTTAGAGGTTTCTTCATCATTCAACAAATAATCCTGCTTTGAAACCAATGGCATTAACCGGCTCACTTGATTCGCAGTAAACCTCAATTTACTTTCTTCTGTTAAACTCTTTTGATCATTTAATTCCACAAAAGATGAAAAAATTCTGTTAATTCGATTCCTTTCTATTGCCAGTGTTTCACCACTTTCCAGTTTAATATTCACATGGCTCAGGCTATGCTCTTGCTGACTATTGTTTTTGTCCGAATCGCTCAAGGTATCTAATGACAGATCACCACGCTGTATTAAAGAAACAATGTAAGGCATTAGATTGATTTGTCTATCTTCTACTTTTACACCCACCTCGAGATCAAACCAATCAAAACTTCTATCAGATATGTCACCTTTTTCTTGTAAATTACGTGTATCTTTTTCGCTTAACAAATCTAACTGTGAACCCTCTGTTAAAGTTTCATTAGCTAATTTGGGTTGTTGGGAAGTCCGACTAATTTGTCGGGTTGGTTGAACATCGTTATAACCTTGTCGAATGTCAACATACCAATCTAAGCTTTCAATTTTGTTGAGTCTAAAACCCTTATCAATTTTGATTAACCAGCCTAACTCTTTAAGCCCTACTAAAATTGGCAACATATGACTAATATGAGATTCAAACACTCGATCGCCAAAGTGAAATTGTTCTACAATAGGTAGTTCATAACACGAATCTAAAACTGCTAGATTTTCGATTTGCAGGAGATAATCCGACAACACTTTGGTAAACTTGTTATTGACTTCCCGCTCTAAAATTAACGGGAGAATATTTTTAAGGGATATTTTTTTACCATTGATATAAAAAACTAATTTTGCTACATCAACTTGATAAATTTGATGCTTTTTCCATCCCAATCCCACTTCTTGACTGGTAATCTCTAAACTAGGTTGTACTTTAAAATCATTCGTTTTCGATAACTGATAAAAAAGTTTCTTACTTTTATCGGCGGCCTCTTTGAAATATTCCAGAATGACATTATGTTTTAAATCAAGCAGATAGTTTTCTGATAAATGCTCAAATCCTTTTTCTTGTTGAATTTCTTCAACTTGTTTTCTATTTGCATCACGCCAGAAATTTTTATTTCGTGATGATAAAGTTAACGGATTTCTATGGGGAGACTGCCAGAAAAAGCGATGTGTTTTAACTAAAGACTTAACTAACCGGTTAGCTTTTAAATCTGAAACAAATATAAATTGATTATTTATTACCTTGCTACTGTCAATCTTTTTGCGAATCAAGAAAAGTATCTGTTTATCTAGCAAACTAAAATATTTTGTGTCTTTTTCGCGCTCTAACTCTGCTTCAATTGCATTATTAATACAAATTTCAGATTTAACTTGATACTCGTTTTTTTTAGTCAAATAAGATTTATGTAAACTGACACTCCAGCCGCCCTCAACTTTATCTAATAAATAAATGACTCTATGACGAGCCATTTTAGAAAAAGGATCGTAGTCTTGAGATTTAAGCCAGTGCTTAATATAGAGTTTTCCGGTTGCGATTTTTTTTTGTTGTTTGATGGCGGGAGGTAATCGATGTAATCGAGTTTTTGACTCAATTGCTAATGCGGCTAAGTGCATACAAGCAGAATCGCTATCATCGTTAGAAGATTCCTTGCAACTGCAACTACCTAAGCTTTCAGACAACGGCCAGTAGAGAACTTGTTTCGAAAACTTTCCATCAATTAAACAAGTACCTTTTATATACTCTTCATCGCGAATATTTTGCCAATTAACTAGATTTTCACATAATAAAATGTCTAAACCTGACATTAATGTCTGTTCATCAAAGAAATGCGTTAAGTGATCTACTGGACCTTTATAGGCTAAGGGTCTGTTGATCATAGAAAGATCCGTTAGTTAGCAAATAATTATTATAATAAGCCAACCAGTGTACCAAGAAATTGAACTAGAATAAAAGAATTGTTTTGAGATTTTTTGTTTAATCTAAAATAACAATCGCTACACTGAACATTTATTGTTCAATTGGTAGCAATTTTGCTTTTTTTAAGAATATTGGACGCACTGGCACATTTTCCCAATCAAGTTGTTCATGACGATGAACCGCGGAGTTTGCAATAATCTCTAATACCTCTTCACCTTCACTGACCTGACCAAATACGGTGTAACCCCAACTACTGCCAGGATCTAAGCCATCATTATCAGCCATATTGAAATAAAACTGACGTTTTGCCGAGTGCGGATCATCATCGCGAGCCATCGCAATGGTAAACATTTCATTCTTTAATCCATTCCCGGATTCGTTAAAAATGGGTTTCTGTGTTTTACGTTCATTAAAGTGCTCATCGTAACCGCCTCCTTGCACTACAAAGTCTTTCACTACTCTATGAAAAATAGTGTTATCGTATGAACCATTTGCTACATAAAATAAAAAGTTATTGCTTGTGATAGGAGCTTTTAACCGATCGAGTTCAACAATTACTTTTCCCGCTGTAGTGTCTAATTGAACTCTAGGAAAAAGATCATCAGGCTGTATATTTGCACCCAATTGTTCTTTTGCTATGACTGAGCAACAGGCTAATAAAATACAAAGTCGTATTAAGCTTCTTATGATAAACATTTAATTTAAATCCTGATGTAATCGCTAACAGAGTTAAGTTAAGCCTATAATCCAGAAATGGCTTTTATCTCTAGGAAATCACTAAAACCATGAGCCCCCCATTCTCTCCCATTTCCTGATTGTTTGTAACCGCCGAAAGGCGTTAACATATCACCACTTTTACCGTTGATATTAATGTTTCCTGCTCTAATTCTAGATGCTACGTAGGACAAAGTTTCTTCATCCTTTCCTTGAATATATCCGGCTAAGCCATAGGGAGTATCATTGGCAATTTCGATGGCTTGATCAATTGTTTTGTATGGAAGAATGGCGAATACCGGTCCAAATATTTCCTCTTTTGCGATGGTCATATCAT
The DNA here is from genome assembly GCA_049600015.1 of Kangiellaceae bacterium. Classification (GTDB taxonomy): domain Bacteria; phylum Pseudomonadota; class Gammaproteobacteria; order Enterobacterales; family Kangiellaceae. The sequence goes on along the minus strand of JBMYPE010000097.1, from coordinate 3,289 downwards.
TCGTGACATTTGAAAAAATTGTTGGCTGAATATAATAACCATCGGCTAAACCATCAGGTTTTTCAACACCGCCGCAAACTAATTTGGCACCTTCATCAATTCCTTTTTGAATTAATCCTCGTATTTTATTAAATTGCATTTCACTCACCACCGGGCCCATTGTTGTGGTTTCATCTTTAGCGCGACCGACCACAACCTGACTTGCGACTTTTGCAGCAACGTCCTCAGCTTGCTTTATTTTTTCTGTTGGCACTAACATTCTGGTAGGCGCATTGCAGGATTGGCCGCTATTACTAAAGACACTGCGAGCACCTTGTTTGACTGCTTTTTCAAAATCAGCATCCGGTAAAATAATATTAGCTGACTTTCCACCTAATTCTTGTGTCACTCTTTTTATTGTAGGTGCCGCATTTTTGGCAACCAATGCACCCGCTCTAGTTGAGCCAGTAAATGAAATCATATCCACCAAAGGATGGGCTGATAAAGCAGTACCAACTCCTGCGCCATCACCATTAATCAAGTTAAAAACACCAGCAGGCAAACCAGCTTCGTGGATCATTTCTGCAAATACTTGTGCTGAAAGAGGAGCAACTTCCGATGGCTTCAAAATCACAGTACAACCAACTGCAAGAGCAGGTGCAACTTTGCAGGCGATTTGGTTAATCGGCCAGTTCCAAGGGGTGATCAATCCACAAACGCCTATCGGCTCCTTTACAATCGTGCTAGCACTAGTTTTTTCGGAAAACGAATATGAATCTAGCAACGAAAGAGCTGTTTTAAAATGACCAAGCCCCGATCCTGTTTGTGCTTTAATCGCCAGTTGAGTGGGCGCGCCCATTTCTTCCGAAATCGCATCCGCCATATCGTTATATCGGTTTTTGTATGCTTGAATAATAGATTGAAGGATCTCTTTTCGTTCATTGAGGCTGGAAAAACCATAACTAGAAAATGCCTTACTAGCTGCTACTGCCGCTTTGTCAACATCCTCAGCATTACCGATTGCGATTTGCGCACAAGCACTTTCATCGGATGGATTGATAACATCCATTAGAACTTTATTGGATGGTTCCACCCATTGGCCGTTGATGTAAAATTTGTCGTATACTTTAATTTGGCTACTCATTTTATATTCCCATAGCTTTCTTGATTATCATTTCTTTTGCCATTGGCATTTTATCCACCGCCGACATGGCAAAATTTCTAAGCAGTGTTACTGGCATACTTTGATTAGCAAAGAGATTTTTAAATCCACTCATTGCGTTTTGCATAATAAGATTCTCTGTTTTTCTTTCACGTTCAAAAGATCTGAGGTTTTCTTTTTTTCCAATATCCCGTTGTTGTGAGTTTAACTTGAGAATTAGCTTGGATAAACATGCAACATCTTGGAATCCTAAATTAACACCTTGTCCTGCAAGCGGATGAATGGTGTGTGCAGCATCACCAACTAACGCTACTCGATCTGACAAATAATTTTGAGAGTGTCTTTTAACCAATGGAAAACCAGAATATTCTGAAACAGCGGTGACTTCACCTAATTTAGATTCAAATGCAAATTGAAGTTTTTTCGCAAATGCTTGTTTGTCTATATCTTTAAGTGATTCAGCTTGCTCTTTATCAATTGACCACACAACAGAGCAAAGATTTTCATTTGCTAAAGGTAAAAAAGCAACGGGTCCGTATGGTGTAAATCTTTGCCATGCAGTATTCTGGTGTGGCTTTTCAGTTTTTACATTGGCGACAAAGGCGATTTGCTCATAATCTAATTGTGTCGTATTCATGCCTAGCTTTTCTTTAACCGCGGAGTTTGCACCATCTGCACCAATCAATAATTGGCTTTTGTATGATTCACCATTGTCGATAACCACCATTACTTCATCAACTAACGACTCGATTTCTTTCAAACCGACACCAAAACGAGTTTCAATATTACCAAAAGATTTTATTTGTTTAATTAGTGCGGTTTGGATAACTTGGTTTTCTACAATGACACCTAAATCACGCTGAGCTATTTTTGCGGCTGAAAACTCGATTTTTCCACTACCGTCTCCATCCCATACTTTCATATGCTCGTAATTTGCTTGACGAAATTTGGGAATGTTTTGCCAAGCCTGTAATTGTGAAAGAAACTGGCGATTACCTGGACTAATTGCACTTACGCGAGTATCAAACTCTTGATCCTCTATAGGTTGATTCTCTAATAAACCATTACTTAAACTGGTATCAAGATCTTGTTTTTCGATGAGCAGAATTTTTAGTTTTGATTCAGCTAACGCGGCGGCCATAGCTAAACCCACCATTCCGCCACCAACCACAATAATATCGAATTTATTGGACATTCTTGAGCCTTGTATTTTCATTAGTTAGGTCGGTCTTCAGGTTGACTTTCTGTTTAATAGATAGCCTAAAGATTAACCTTCATTAAAGCTTATTTTAAACCGCGAGTTAACTTGGCTGAGTCACCATCAAACCCCATAGCCACGTTTGCAATTTTATTTTTTATAAATGGTAATTTATCAATCAACCAAAGTCCTTTTGATCGAACTGGGTTGAGAGGAAAATAATCATTACTAAACAGTCGAACTAAAGAATCTGTCGCACCGATTGTTTTACTCCAATCTGCTTTTCTTTGATTATGATATTTTTCTAACAATTCATTGCCACCTACATCATTGTTTCCATCACATAAATTCTCTTTAATAATATCAACCAACGCAGCGATATCACGTAAACCAATATTAAAACCCTGACCGACTATTGGGTGTAGTGTATGAGCCGAGTTACCTAACAATAATATTCGACCGTTATAAACTTCGTTTGGCAGATGTAAAGACAAAGGGTAGCTCGATCGCTCTCCTACTTTGGTGATTTTTCCTAATCGAAAGCCAAAGTTTTTTTGAAGTTCACGAATAAAAGCCTCGTCATCTAATGTCATTGTGTTTTGATAACGATTTTCACTTTGACACCAAACCAAAGACATTCTGTTTCTTGTAAGTGGTAGTAACGCGAGAGGACCTTGATCAGTAAATCTCTCAAAGGCTTTGTTCTCATGCGGCTCGTCGGTTGAAATATTGGCAATAACGGCATGTTGAGCATAACTTGATCGCTTAGTTTTTATGTCTGCCATTTTTGCTAGATTTGAGAAAGTCCCATCCGCTGCTATCAAAAGTTTGGCAGAAAGTTTTTCTTCACTATTGTTCAAATAAACAATCACGTTACTTTTTTGTCCTTGAACGGGCTCTATTTTGTTTATTTCACTTGGACAAGTATATTTAAGGTATATTATAACATA
>JBMYPE010000096.1:0-6600 GCA_049600015.1 Kangiellaceae bacterium | reverse complement strand
GAGCATTTTTTAAATTAGGCACAGAATTTGAACTTCCTCCAATTAATAAAAATGTCTTTTTTTTGTGGGTGCGTGAGAGGTTTAATAAAAAATCTATTCATCTAGATTTTTCAGCTTTTGAAGCTCTTTATAGTCAAGCTGATGGTGAAACACGATTTATTCAACAAATTTGCCATGAGGCCTTTAGAACTCTAAAAAATGGCTCCATATTATCTATTAATGAAATTACAACTATTATCAATCAAGTCATTAAAAAGAAAACTTATAATGCACAGTTACTCAACCGCTACACAGCAGTACAACAAAATACTCTAAAAATTATTGCTATAAAAAATGGGTACAATATATATTCAAATGAATCCCTAATCGAAAATTCAATATCCAAAGCTTCTGCTCAGTCGGCAGTCAAAGCCTTAACAAAAGATGGTATCATTTTCCAAGAGCTCGATGGAAAGCTGTCTTTTGAAGATGTTGAATTTAAGTTATGGCTCACGTATGAAACTTACATTCGTTAGATTTAAACTGATAAGAGAAGATTAAATGAGAATTTGGGGAAAAATAATTGGTGGAGCACTGGGATTTATGCTGGGTGGACCAATTGGCTTACTTTTTGGAGTATGGATTGGGAACTCTTTTGATCAGGGGTTAAATCAAAATTTTACTAATGTGTTTAATCAAACTGATCCCGCATTAATTCAAAAAATATTTTTTAAAACTACCTTTTCTGTAATGGGTCATATTGCCAAAGCGGATGGTGTAGTCAGTAAACAAGAAATTGCCGCCGCAGAGCAAGTCATGGCTCAGCTGGGACTTAGTGCAGAAAAGCGTCAAGAGGCAATGCAATCCTTTGCGTTAGGAAAAGATCCTTCATTTGATTTAGCATCTAATTTAAATGAGTTCATCACAAAAGCGATTCGCCAACCAAGCTTAATACAAATGTTTTTAGAGATTCAGATTTTGGCAGCCGCTGCCGATGGCTCCGTTAATGAACCCGAAAAACAAATATTATATCAAATTGGGCAAGTCTTCAGGCTACCGGCCGCGCAGATTGATCGTCTAGTAGAAATGGTGATCGCTCAGCAATCTTTCCATCAGGGTGGTTCATCTAGTGGAGCAAGAAATCAATCCGGCCCGACTCTTGAACAAGCCTATAAAGTCATTGGCGTATCTGCTCAAGCCAGCACTCAGGAAGTAAAAAGAGCTTACCGCAAATTGATGTCACAACATCATCCAGATAAGTTGGTGGCGAAAGGAATGCCAGAAGAAATGATTAAAGTTGCGACGGAAAAATCTCAAGAAATTCAAGCAGCATATGAAATGATTAAACGCCAACAATAAATAATATTTTAAACGGCGAGTGTAGAGGCGAATCACATTTTTATACAATTTTCCATTGAATAAATATGCTACAATTATATTAACAAATTCAATTAAAACATCAATTTATGCCAACTTTTTTGCCTTCTTTTCAGAACACTCACATACTTGTGGTTGGCGACTTAATGCTAGACAAGTATTGGTATGGCAGCTCATCAAGAATTTCTCCAGAAGCACCAGTACAGGTTTTAGACGTAGGTCAAATGGAAGAGCGTCCAGGAGGTGCTGGCAATGTTGCCCTTAACATTGTTAGTTTAGGTGGTCAGGCTACTTTGGTGGGTGTAACAGGTAGAGATGAAGCCGCTCTACACCTAAAAAGTAAACTTAGCGCCGCAAAAGTTGACTGCGATTTCCAGCAAGTTAAAAATTTACAAACCATCACTAAACTTCGTGTTATTAGTCGGCAGCAACAACTAATCCGCTTAGATTTTGAAGAGAAACTTGAAGGTCGAGGCATAAACAGCATACCCAAAAAAATTAAAAAGCATTTGCCTAACGTGGGTGCTGTAATTTTTTCTGATTATGCGAAAGGTACATTAGACGAGGTTCAACAATTAATAAAAATAGCAAGACAAACAAAATTACCGATCCTAGTTGATCCTAAAGGTACTGATTTTCATAAATATAGAGGCGCAACGTTAGTCACACCAAACTTACTAGAATTCGAAAACGTTGTAGGTAAATGCCAAAATGAAAAGCAACTGATCGAAAGAGGACAAGCGTTATTACAATCGCATGATTGGCAAGCGCTATTAATAACCAGAGGTGAACAAGGGATGACACTTCTGCGACCAAATCAAGCGGAGTTTCATTTACCTGCAATTTCTCGAGAAGTTTTTGACGTCACGGGGGCCGGTGATACGGTAATTAGTACTATCGCATCTTCATTAGCAGCTGGTAGCAGTATAGAAAATGCTATCACTTACGCAAATGTAGCGGCAGGTATTGTAGTTGGCAAGTTAGGTACCGCGACTATCGGTTCTCATGAACTAAGACGTAAATTAAGAACAATGGGCAATTCAGGAAGCGGTAGTATGACCAAGGATCAACTGCTCACGGTGGTAGAAGAGTCGAAAGCTCTCGGTGAAAAAATTGTGATGACTAATGGTTGTTTTGACATCCTTCACGCAGGGCACGTGAACTATTTACAACAAGCAAAAAAAATGGGTGACCGACTAATCGTCGCGGTTAATGATGACCAATCTGTAGAAACACTCAAAGGTGATGGTAGACCTGTGAACTCCCTAGAAAGAAGAATGTCTGTATTAGCTGCGCTAGGTTCAGTCGATTGGGTTGTCCCCTTCTCCGAAGACACGCCTGAGAATTTAATTTGTGAGTTGTTACCGCATATTTTGGTAAAAGGTGGAGATTACAAAATAAATGAAATCGCTGGCGCTGATTGCGTCATAAAAAATGGTGGTCAAGTTGAAGTCTTAGACTTTATCGCAGGCGTTTCGACTAGTAAAATAATTGAGACAATCCACTCTTCAAAAACAGCCAATTAACTCTTTTTCTTTACACTTAGTTTCACATAATAGAAAAACTCAATCACTGCTAACAGTACGGAGACTAAAGTCATTACTCGTGTTTTACAAAAACAATTATTAAAGTTGCCACTAATTTTCTTAGTTTTGGCGTTTTTGAATTATCACACTAATTTAGCGATCTCAAAAGATAAGCAAGTTCTTCCGCTAAAAGAACTTCAAACATTTAGCGAAGTTTTTCACCACATTAAAACTAGTTATCATAAAGATATTTCAGATGAAGAATTAATCCAAGCAGCGATAAAAGGTATGCTAAATTCGGTTGGCGAACACACAAAATACTATTCTCCTCAAGAGTTCGCTTACTTCAATCGGGTGAGCGATGGAGGTCAAGCTGACACACTTACACCAAACATAATTTCAACTAACATATCAGATAACATTGGGTACATTGCAATTGCTCAATTCACGAGTAAAACGCCAGATGAATTAGTTAAACATATAAATAACTTAATGCAAAATTATGATACAAAAAAATTAATTCTTGATTTAAGAAATAATCTTGGAGGAGTGGTTGAAGCTAGTGAAGAAATAGCAAATATGTTTTTACGAAAAGGTAGTATCTATTTTTCTAAAGGAAAATCGACCGAGTCTAATAGAAATGTCCTTGCCCAAGGTAGAACTATTTTTCCTGAGTTAATTCTTTTAGTGATGATAAACCGCAACACCGCATCTTCCAGTGAAATTCTTGCTGGCGCATTACAGGACAATAAGAGAGCGATCATATTTGGAGAAAACTCCTACGGAAAAGGGACGATACAAACGGTCTTCGCTCTTAGAAACGGCTCTGCAATTAAATTAACCACATCCGAATACTTCACTCCTAACGGAAATGCTATTCAACAAAAGGGAATCACGCCGGATATCATAGGCAATACCAAAAATATGGCGAAACAAATGAGTCCACCTATTTTTAACGACTTAGAAATATTTCAAGCTTACCTCCACTTAATGAAAACCACTGATAAATGAAAGTTATAATTAAATGCAAAATTTTCCAACACTAGTTTTAACTGTTTTTTTATCATTCTTATTCACTCAGTCAACGGTGGCCAAAGACAATCCATCTAACTTGAAACAAAAACCCAAAATTGCCATTGTAATCGATGACTTAGGGGATAACTCGATCATTGCAAAAAAAATAATTGCCTTGCCCGCAAAACTAACGCTAGGTATTCTACCCCACACACCACATTCAAAACTAATTGCTAAACTAGCTAACCAAAAAGGCCATGAAATTATTTTGCACCTCCCTATGGAAGCGTATTCTCGTCCCGATCTACTCGGTCCAGAAGCGCTATACTCTGATATGGAATTCGATGAATTCACAAAAATAATACAAAAAAATATTCAATCAATTCCTTATATATCAGGTTTTAATAATCATATGGGAAGCAGGTTGACGGAAGATGAAGAAAAGATGGAGTGGCTCATGGAAGAAATAAAGAGCCACTCACTTTATTTTTTAGATTCGAGAACGTCTGAAAGGTCAATCGCTGGAAAAATTGCAACTAAAAAGGGTATAAAATCTATCAATAGAGATATATTTTTAGATCATAGCATCAAGCCGAATGACATGATGCTACAACTAAAAAATTTAAAATTTATAGCTAACAAAAATGGACAAGCTGTGCTGATTTGTCATCCTTACCCAGAAACTTTAGCATTTCTTGAGAAAAATATTTCAATTATCAATGATAACTTCATACTAGTGTCATTAAGTGATTTACTCTAAATCAAATCTATCGCTTTTTTCTAATTGCGTGGTTAATGGACGAAAGATCGGCACGATATATTTTACCGTCAGATCCATTTTTTAATTTTAGAAACCCTGTATCGGAACACATCCATTGTTCCAGAGAGCCATTTTTAGTGATATGAACTTCAAAATTAAAGTCTGGCATTTTCTTGGGATGAACCTCTTTTTTTTCAATCCAAACTTTTTTTAGATCATCTATCTGCTTTTGATCCGAAAGTTTCAATATCACTCTTTTCTGCAAATCAGTGATCACCCATGGTTCAATTTCTTGGATACCTTGGGTTGATTGACACCCACTCATAATAAAGCCGGTGAGTAGAAATAATACAGTCGTAACAATCTTAAAATTCAAAAATTTATTCTCCAAATCAGACAAACACAAATGTGAGGCACTTCAATTAAAAAAACAATCTTTGCATTCAAACAAAGACTGCTTTTCCATAAAAAGTACTAATTTTATATTACTTTTTCTTTCTTCTTATAATAAAAGGGAGCAATAACATACTCATTAACGCCAAGCTACCACTTCCCCCGTCACTTTCCGGCACATCATTGACTGTTACGGACACACTGGCAGTTGAAGTTTCACCATCTGGGTCACTGACAGTAACACTAAATTCTAATGTAGTGGCTGTAGTCACTGATGGTGCGGTAAAAGTAGCTTGTGCACTTGTGGCATTATTAAGACTTACGCTAGTACCTGAAGTTTGCGACCATTGATACGTGAGAGCATCACCATCTGGGTCACTACTTGCCGAAGCATTTAAAGTGACACTCGCTCCTTCATCAACAGCAGAAGGAGCGCTTGCAGAAGCCGTGGGAGCTTGATTTGCTGGATTCACAGTCACATTAACTGCTGCAGTGTCAGTGGCACCATTTGAGTCAGTCACCGTGACTTGAAATGCTAAATTACCGGAAGCATCTGCGGTAAAAGTCGCCTGTGCGGTGTTTGCATTATTTAAAGTCACCGAAGTACCTGAGGTTTGAGTCCACAAATAAGTTAATACGTCACCGTCTGGATCGCTGCTAGAGCTAGCATCCAAAGTGACAGTATCACCTTCCGTGTGAGTTAAATTTGCAGAGGCTACACTTGCGACTGGCGCATTATTTCCAGCACTATCATTAACCGTAACTTCGACAGTCGCTTTATTGCTCCCTCCTTGATCATCAGATACGGTAACTTCAAATACTAAAACTGTCGGCGCGTTGACACTTGGCGTATCAAAGTTGGCTTGTGCATTGGTCGCATTATTGATGGTAACGCTTGTACCTGACACTTGAGTCCATGCAAAAGACAGAGGATCTCCCTCAGGATCACTACTCGGTGTTGCGTCCATAACTACGTTATCCCCTTCTGTTGCGCTAATCTCTGAACTGACAACGGTAGCTATTGGTGCGTTGTTGACATTACAGACCGCTGGTGAAGTAGATATTACCGCCCAGTTGTTGAGCGTACCCAAATCAGCGGGACCAGCATCTACAACTTTCAGTAACCATTCACCGTTATGATCTTCGTTATCAAATGCAGATAAACTGTTAGCTGGCGTTAGACTACTTGGGTAGACACCAATAATATCATCTGTAGCATCGTTTGAAGTTGTTTGGAGAATAACACTGGTACCTGCAGGAGAAGTCAAAGTAAGCGTCAAATCACCTCTGTAAGTATGTGTGATATTCATATCTACAGAAATAGAGCTATTAGCAACGGCACCGGTCAAGGTTAACTGATCTGTTATACCAGTTGTATTATTGTCTGGAATAGAAGTACCTGGCGAAGAGCTTTGGTTAACATCATTTCCCACCCCCGTAGGAACTATAAAATCTATAGTTCCCGTTTGAGCGCTTCCATCACTGTAATTTGTTGCGAGTGAGAGCATGACATCATCACCACAAGTATGATTACTAGGAATACTAAACTCG